>NZ_JBRATK010000001.1:0-260762 GCF_052712855.1 Acinetobacter sp. F16 | reverse complement strand
AGCTTCATCTTTAAATTCTGGGGTGTATCGTTGTCCACTCATAATGTTCTCTCCTATGCAAAAAGAATAGACGAAATTTGTCTAGGAGAGTGGTGGCAGTCCATTATCTAACTAAAGAGTGTCTACAAAATCGGTGGCTATTCAACTGTTCAACTTTCATGAAGTTTAATCCTTGTAAATTTTACAACGAGCAATTACAGACTCGATTTCAAACTTTGTAGATTCATGAATTCTAATTAAAGGATTTCTGGCAATACCGATGCTATCAGATAATTTTATTAAATCATCGATTTCATTCTGAATACTTTGTAGTACTGCCGTATGATTCGCATCAATAAAAGGGTGAAAATACATACAACCATAACAATTTCGCACTGGTTGAAAAAGACATTTATCTGGATAAGCACATCCTCCAATATCATAATGAATGTTAGACCCAATATTTCCTAAAACTTTTTTTTGTTTCCATTCATTTTTATAAATTAAACGCCCTGTAAGCAACATAGCAATCATATGTTTATATAGAAAGTTACGCCCAAGTGCGTTAGCTCTAATTTGTGCTAGTTCAGGTGTGGAGAATATATAGTGTCTAGCAGTAACTAATACAGAATGTCCAAGAATATAGGATATTTCTTCTGCAGATGCTCCTGCCATTGCTAAACTATATCCAACATGATGTCTAAAATCCGAAAATGAATATTTTTGCTGTAAAAGTTCTCCTGCAAGAACAGCTTCTCGATATAATTTAGGAGAAAAATCTAATAATTGAGTATTTATAGCAATTGAACAAAAGCGTGATGAGTTTTCTCCCATATCGAATAATTTATCATTAGGATTTAAATTGAATCTTTTAATATAGGCAATGATAATTTGAGCGATTTCTTCTGGTAATTTGACAGCTATCCTTTCATATACGTAACGTATTTGTTTTGCGTATGGAATTAAAATACTATAACGATTAAATTGATCTATGCTCCTAGTAGTATCTAATTTTATATCATTTACAGATAACTTAGCTAATTGTACTGGTCGAAGACCTGTTGTGTAAGTTAATCCTAATATTGAAGTATAAAGAAGTGTTTGATCATCTATAGTATTTTCAGAATCATTTATATCCTTGTTTACCTTAATAAATCCTTTTTGAATTATAGAAATAAGAGGATAATCAATAGGATTTTCATATTGCTGGTAAAATAATTTTGAATTAAATGACTTAGGTCGTGGAATGAACTCTAATTCATAATCATTACTTATATCAAACTTTGGAAAATCCTCAACGATTAATAAACGAAGTAAAAACTTTATATGTGAATAAACCAGTGATTTTTCTTCAATGGGCGCAATATTTATCAAAAAACATTTCAGATTTTCGTAACTAAAATTTAGGTTATTTTTTTTCAGGTAATTTAATAAAATTGTAAATGAATATAACTTTTGACCTAATGAAGAGGGGGGTATTCCTTTGGCTAAACACAATAAGAAAAAATTTCAACAAAATAGTTTCATTTTGAGAAAATTTTGAAAAATTTATTTTTTCTCTATTACCTGAATAAAAAAAATTCCATATATTACTTGTTGATACTAAAAATTTATCATCAAATTTTTCAGCAATTAAAAACTTTACAATTTTTGGAAGTTTTTCGTTAATATTCTGAAGTGCAGTTATTTGTTGGGAATCAAAAAACGATTCCAAATCTGCTCTATGTCCTGAAAATTGATCAAGTTTAGACATGTTAGATTTCCCATTTTTCATCTAATATACGTTGTAAATTCAATAGATTAGCTCTATTTAAAATAAAACGTTTTGCATAGTAGCTAGGCATTATACTATTAGGACTCCAACCACCTAAGACGCGTAAATCCTCTTGTGCTTTTTGCATAATTTCATCATTACTGATGGATTGTTGGTAACGATTTTCGTTCTTATATTTTTTTATAGCAAATGCTAATGTGATATATGCCCATGTGTGTCGACACACATGAGGTGTTATTTTATGAATTGAGTCAATATTTGTATCATCAAAATATATAGGATAGAGACCTCTAAATTTTATATCTATTTTGTTAAAAATTGCATTTATAGATGAATAACTTAGTGCAGAGTAGGGTGGCTTTAAAGAAGTAAATAATATGTCTGATTGTGTTATATTTCTTATTTTTTCAATGTATACATTAATAAATTCGTAGTCGAAATTACTTAATTTGATCACCCTATAAGAGAGCTCATTCTTTATACTTGGTTTTCTACTCCTAATATCATATTCATCTTCAGTATTGGTAATTATAAGATTATAAACATCAGAATTAATTGATTTTTTTATTGATTTAGTTGTTAAAAGCATCAATTCACCAACTCGTAAACCATAGTTTATCATTAAGTGTACGATCAAGAAATTACGAAGTTGATGTTTTTGTGTGATGAAAGGATTGTTTACATTAATATTAGCTTTCTTGTTGGGACGAATAATTTCATAAAGTCTACAAGTCATTTCATTGTCTAAGCTTTTAAAATGATAATTAATTCTACTTTTAACTGTGAAGCTACGTTTAGAAAATTTATTAAAAACCTTTTTTTTATTCATCAAGAAAATATCGATTTTTTTCTACGATTTGTTATTTCTTTTAATGTAAGATCTTGATTCCAAACATTCCAATATTCATCCAATAAGTAGTTAAAGTATTTAAACAACGATCGTATACGTTGCGTAATAGTCATATAATTAATATCAGAATTTGCTCTAATACGTATTAAGTTATTCTCAAGTTTTTTATTATTTTCTAGAAAAACAATAAAGTTATCGATTTCACTCAAATATATTTCTGGATCATATCCTGATGTGATAAATGATTCACAGAAAATAGTTTTATATTTTTTAAACCAAAAATCATACCAAGTTTTAATTGCGAGTAAATCTGATTGTTGAGTAGCTATACTTTGAAATCGAAGACTTCCCATGCAATACAATAGAGGATAGAGGCAAGGAGCAGATATTGTTGCATCAAATAATAAAATGATTTTATTTTCATTTGAATATTTTTTTGAAAGTCGAATTGTTTTTATAAAGAACATATATTTTTTAAGAACTTTATGAATTATTTAAGATATAAACATAATTGATCTTAGTCTATTTGAAAAGCGTTATTAAGTAATTGTTTTTTAGTTTAGGAATAGAGTTGATGAACTAAAAGTATCATGTACTCAATTTAACATAATATACATTATACGAAATTCAAGATATTTATAAAAAGCCACATACTAGTAGCTCCTTATAAATATCTTACAGAACTTCAAACTCAATCCGACGGTTCTTCTTGCGACCTTCGGGTGTTGTATTATCTGCAACCGGCTTATTTGAACCTAAACCGTCAACACTTAAACGATCTGCTGAAATATCCTTTCCAATTAAATAATTTTTAATAGCATTTGCACGATCCTGGCTTAAAGTTAAATTTTTAGCTGGATCACCTGAACTATCCGTATGACCAATAACTTTTACTTTCTTTCCAGCAACCTTATTTAATGCAACTGCCATCTCATCCAAAATTTTGGCGCCTGATTCAGCCAATATTGCACTTCCAGATTCAAACTCAATAATTCGGTTTTTTAAAGCCTCATCAATAATTTTCTGTTCTGCCTGATTCACTGTTAATTTAGCATTTAAACGATATGGTGTTTCAACCAAACTCTGAAAATTTGATGTGATGGGCTGAATATCATTTTGATTTGATATTTTTCCAGTTAATTCAACCTGCGTACTACGTACAGACAATTTCCCTTGTTTAACTTTTTTTAAGTCTTCCGTAATGACTTTTGCAACAGAATCACTCCAACCATTTGGTGCAGATACAGTACGAACCTGAATTTTATCAACCACTTGATCTGCACCGTAAACAGCAAAAATTTTATTCAAAATCGCTTGTTTACTCGCTTCATTGGGTACAGCACCTTCAACTATAATCGGTTCTGCATAAGCATTAACTGAGACACTAGGCATAAAGAAAGCAATATAAAAAATGATTTTAATTATTTGTTTTTTCATAATTTTTATTCATTAATAAATGTTTGTTTAAATAATTTTATAGCTTGGCTTAAGCTCAAAAATAACAATTAAGCAATTATTCTGATTAACTGTGAAAATGAATAAGTCATTGACTCAAGTTCTTCAGTAACTATTTGATTTATCATCTGAATTAGAGCAGACTGACCACGGTTTTCTAGGAAATCGTCACGTGCAGGACATTTACCATAATAAAGTAGTAACGTTTTTATTTCATGCATCAAAAAACTCCTGCTTTTTTTATTATTTTGATGACTAATCTTTTATCCTTCATGGTGTTGCTCCATGAAGATCCGTTAATAACGACGTTGCATTGGCTTTAACTGCCGTTACAGATGTCGGTGCTGCTTGCGCAGCGACAACACGTATGGATTTATTATTTACCACGTGATTAACCAATCGCATGCCAGCATAGCCACGGCTTGAACCAATCTGTCCTGAATTGCCACTAATCAAACGAAAATTCACTTTCACAGCCAAGTTCGGATTTTTTTGATCTTTCCAAATCAATTCAAAGCTACCATCGCGTTGGGTACGTTGCGCACTATCAATTAAGCGATTAATACCATATTCACCCGGTTCATCAAAAATCGTATGGGTCTGCCCTTCCAAATCTACGGCTGTAATACGCGCACCTGGAATAGATCCCGGGTTTGGCCAGACAAAATTCACCCATTGTTGAATACCATTTTCATAGACCATTCTTTGTCCATCAATATCAATGGTATAAGAAAATAGCTGGGTATTTTCCAATGGATAAAACTGGAAATTAGATTGATTAATCGCCGCAGGTGCTGTGGTCTGATTCAATTCTCCTGTTGCCATACCATGACTTGGTGCTACATAACTCTGAAAATTCATGACAAATTGAGGATTCAGACTCAACCCTAAATCTTTCCATGTTTTAGAGGTCAAGGTATAGCCACGACGAATCACCAATGGGTCAAGATTGTCTTTCACAAAGCGTGCAATGCTGCCAGTTTCACCCAAAATTTGATTAATTTCATGACTGGTTGCTTGTAAGCTAGCAGAAGAATTAAATGGATATTTCTGGCTTAAATTTGCTGTAAAGGGCTGATTGGCTTGTAGCATCCACAATTTATTAATCTCATCCTGAGCAGGAATCAATAAACTATCAAATGACTGTGTTAACGGACTCATCAATATTTTTTGTAAAACCTGTTGATCCAATTCATTTAGACCAACGGACATTTTTTCGTCAATAATTTTTTGGGTACTATTAAAGACTGAATTTTGATCACTAATGGTTTGTTTGACTAAATTCATGGCTGAAGGACCAATATCCCCTGCGCTTTTCAGATCGTTAAACTTGCTCCGTACTTGGGCAAGTGATTGCATATATTCATCTAATAAAGATTTGTTCTGCTGATCATCACGCTTACGCAGCATTTGGTAAAACATCTGGAATTCTTTAGAAATCACGCCCTGTGCCTGATTCGATAATTGTTGTGCAATTTTAGCTTTATTATTACTTAAAACTTTAGCTTTAAACCATGCCATGAAACCTGTTTGTGGTGCAGCAAGTTCTGCTTGAACGACTGGATTATCCCAACTGGTTTCTCTCGTAATATGAGTGATCATAAAACGAATTGGTGAATTTTCTGGTTCACCTAATATTTCTATATTTTTTGCCTGTTGTTTAAAATTATTGGTTTTTGCGTAGTAAATGCCATTCAAGAATTTACGCCATTCAGCGATATATTCCTGTTTATACAATGCAGTTAACTGCTTGCGAATCTGGTCGGGACTTCCACTAAAAGTCAGGTCATCGGATTGTGTGCTGTTTAACACCCAATCCTTACTATCCGTTGGACGGTTCGCTGCTTCATCAATGGCTTTTTCTACATAATCAGACCATGCTTTATAGGTAAAAATGCCCGGTAAGGCATAACTGCCCAGTACTGTATTTTGGTTATTCTCCCCGACTAACTGCTTCATAGTGACTGCTGGATAACGAACTGCTGCACGCATTTTTATTTCATTATAGACACGGTCACGTGCAGGCATGCCACGAATCACGGATAATAACACCTGACGCGTTTGATCTACCAGCAAAGTATCCGATTCAAGAATAGGAAATTTCTGCTCATTGGTTAGGGTCATACTATAGGATAAAATTTGCTCCGCTTTCTGGATCATTTCACCACGTGGCATTTGTCCTCGATTTGAATCCAGCCAGGAGCGCCAGAAGCGTGTCACTTGATCACTTAAATGACTTGCATCCATATACTGTGCGTTGCTCATCATTAAATAAGCCTTTAATGCGTTATAAGCATCTTGAGGATTGGTTTCAGACGGCTCTAAATATTGTTGATTTTTAGCAACCTGTTTTACTTCTACATTGATATGATTGGCTTTTAAGGTGGTTTCATTGCTTTTTACCCGTTGCAAATACTGAACAATATTTTGCTGTGTCGGCTGTAAAACAATTTGCTTCACGCCTTTTAAATATTCCACTTTTAACTTGTCACGCAATTCATTGCCTTGATACAAACCAAAACCCAATTGAATAGGCTGATCTTGCTCAAACTGATCGAGTTGTTGCATACGCTCTTGTAAAATCAACAAGGCGTTTAATTGGGTGGACAGTTCTTGTCCTGACTGTTTTTCAATTTGCACAACCTTGTCCAGATCAGCCTGAACATCAGCAATCAATTGTTGATTATTACGATATGACCATACCCATAAACTTAAAATAATCGACACACCTAACAAAGCCGCAATAAAAGCAAGATGACGATGTTTCCTACGTCCCGGATTAATATGCTGTTTAACCAGATTTTTGTCTTTTAAAATCACATCTGAAAATAAGCTTTTCAGGAAGTAACCATGATTTTGGGAAATCGAATTGGTCTGTATGCCACTTTCATTATTTTGGCTTTTAAATAAATTAAAATCCTGTGCAAGTTGTTCTGTCATTGGACTTTCGATCATGCCTCCCTGTAAGGCACTGGTGAAATAGAAGCCACGGAACACCGGTTTAAATTGATACGGATTTTCTTCAAATAAAGTCCCAATAAAGGTTTTTAGGACTGGTTTTAGGCTCTTAAACTCCAAAGGAAATGTCATTACACTCGGTGAGATATTTTGCGAATGACGACGACTGAGATGCGTAATGCTTAGCCCTTTTAAACCCTCATATAAAACAGAATAATGTTGCTCAAAAAGTTCAACGGCATGATTGGCAGAATTCGGATCATACTTTAGGGTCGCACCCCACACCTGATCAGATTCATTGACTTCATAACATTCAAAAAACTCAGTAAATCCTGCAATCAAATCCATTTTGGAAAAAACCAGATAGACCGGTGCAAAAATCTCTAAACGTTCGGTTAAGTCTTGAATCCGCGCCCTTAAATTTTTCGCCAGTTTGATTGATTTTTCAGGACTTTGACTTACTAGCTCGGCAATACTAACAATTACAATTAAACCGTTAATTGGTGCTTTAGAACGGCTTTTCTTTAATAAACCTAAAAAACCTAACCATTCAGAATGATCTTCAGCATAAACCGAATAACGTCCGGCAGTATCGAGCAACACCCCTTCGGTCGAGAAAAACCAGTCGCAGTTTCTCGTCCCACTTAAGCTTGAAGAAAGCATTTTTTGATGGGATGCTTCAAAGGGAAACTTCAGCCCTGAATGATAAATAGCCGAACTTTTGCCTGCTGCCGGATTACCAATCAGCATATACCAAGGTAATTCATATAAGGCAGCATTGCCCTTTTTATCTCCCAGTTTTGACTTACGAATCAACTGGATCGATTCCTTCATTTGCTGATTGATCAGCTGTAATTCATCTTTATCTTTCTGTTTGCCATATTCAGCCTGGGTATCGTTTTGAATGGCCTCAGCAAGGACCTGCCCTTGTCGAGCATGACGATATTTTTGAATCAGCCAATATATGCCATAGCCGATAAGTGTCAAAATATAAGCTGTGACTAATGCCCAAAAAATATTTTGGGGAATGACATTATATGAAGAAACCAATGCCACTAAAAAAGATAATGCAATGATGGCTTTAGGATGAGTTAGATACTGCCAGACATAACCTAAAATGATATAAAACATGCGATTCCCGTTATTTTCTTAATTTTTATTAGTATTTAAATGACTTGTTCTTCAAATTGATTTGATTCAGTAACCGCTTGAAAAAAAGCATGGGTTGAAACTTGATCTGTACTGTATATCATTGCCATACCTGCCTCTGGCATATGCATGCCTAACATAAAGCCAAAAATTTTTGCGAGTGATTGTGTATTCCCAAACATTTGTTTTATGTATACAAAATGATGATTTTCTATTAAAGCTGGGGTAAATATCTGATTTATTTTTTTAATCACCGTGATATCAGTTGCATCATCTAAAACCAGTACAAAAGGTTGTTCCTGCTGGGTGTATTTCGTATGACGAGGTACGGCCTGATTTAGACATGTTGCTAGATCATGGACATTGAAAGCAATTTTAAGTGACTTGATGGCTTCTGCATGGTCAATCTTTACGTCCCGAGCAGCTACGCACCAACTGGATGCAAATTCTGCTGCCAAATAATGATCCGACAGCCACATTTTTTCCTCCAGCAACTCTTGATCAATTTCAGAATCCACATTGATCACCAATGACACTTCATGTAATTGTGTTGATATTTGACCTAATAAATTCAGCCAGTCCTTATATGAACTTTGCGAATTGATAAAATGATGTTCGATATATATTTGCTGCGGAATAATACCCAGAGATTCTACAAAATTAAGCAGCATTTCATTGTTTGAATTTTCATCCCAAACATGCAATAAGTTGTCTGCTAATAAAATATGAATATTCAATCGATTTAGACGCGGCACTTGTTCAACCTGAACGTCTTGATCATCTTCATGCTGTGCTTGATAGTCGGGGTCGATCCATGCAGGATGCATGCGATATTGGTATGCCAGTTCACTATCATAAAAGAATGCAGACTGTTTTAAATGTTGAGCCACCTGCAATAGAATTTCACTTTGCTGCTCTAACTGGTGTTGAATCAAGGTTTGGATTCGTTGCAAACGCCCCTGCTTCTCTTCTATATCGTCGTCATCGTTCTGTTGTTCCAATACATTATCCAATGCTGTAATTCTGTATGACAACACAGGTAAGCCATAAGCATTGGTTAAGTGCCGATCCAACTCAGGACTTTTAAAGTTTTTTAATGCATTAATAATGCTCTTATTTTCACCGAATGCATTGAATACAGATGATGAGAAGATATTTAAATTCAGCCATTCAACATCTTCAACTTGTTCATTAATTTCTGATGTTTTTTTATTCGACTGTGGTTCCAATAAGGCTATTTTTTGCTGCTGTTTACGCTTTTTATATGCATGGTAAGCTTTATAAATTAAATAGGGTGCAAGCAGAATTAAAGATAAAACTAATGGTAAAACAATAAAATAGGACAATAAATTCATGCTAGATGGATCATATTGCACATCACGCCAATAATAAATAATCGCTATGCTGACCACTAGAAATATACTGCTAAACGTTGCTAAAACGAGTTTAATCACTAAATATCCCCCAATAATGCATAACAGGTTTCTGAATTATGTTCAGCAGGTTTAGGCATTAAAAAAGCCCCCTGCGCCAAGCCAAGTTGTAAGTTGGAATTTAGACAAAGAGGCTGTAGTTCTTCTTTTTTTAATATCAAACGTAAATCCACCATGAGGGTTGGACTACACCAGGTGGTGAGGATTTTTTTAAGTTTTTCACTCATTTTCTGCTGGGGTAAAAAGCTGAGGTAATCTGTTCGGGACAATGGACCAATCTGGATTTCTATTTTTCCGTCGATTTGTCGAATACTTTCACCACAGAAGGTATTCACACCCAATAAACTTGTGCTTAAGCCGCCCAAAGTTATTTTTTGTGCATCGTCTAATTTGAATTTTTCTTTAATAAACTCTTTGATTTGAAAATCAGTTTTAAAAATACAGTTTAGTATGGTGCTTAAAGCATAAGCCGTATTATTCTGCCCCTGCATTAAACCTGAAAATTCAGCGAAATAGTCATCTAATTCACATTGATCTTGTTGCGAACTGACATAACCATTTAAAGCATGCAGAATATCAAGATAATCATTTTCTTTTTCTATTTCATAACGTACTGGCAAATGATAAGTTAAGCTTGCATCTACATATTGTGCAGTGAGCTTATGATTGAACAATCCCAGAAAGTTAATGGATTCTACTTTCTGCTGCCGACTACTGTGTTTAATTTTATGACTATAGGTATAAGGTAAAGCCCCTTGCATACCGGTTAAACCGACCATTAGATTGGTAATATGTATGTGTTCATTATCCAGTTTTAATGTTTCAATCTCAGATACCGGAAAATTAAGATTTAAAGAACTGTGAAATTTAAAGTTATTCGCCCAATACCCAGCTCTGAATGAATCCGGCACGTGCCGCAACAAAC
Organism: Acinetobacter sp. F16; assembly: GCF_052712855.1. NCBI lineage: Bacteria > Pseudomonadati > Pseudomonadota > Gammaproteobacteria > Moraxellales > Moraxellaceae > Acinetobacter > Acinetobacter sp. F16. Next base: position 250,239 of record NZ_JBRATK010000001.1, on the reverse strand, counting down.
GAGTTGCCTGAATAAACTCATAAGCCGTAGGTATGGTGATTAGATCATCTATTACAGAAGCTTCTTGCCACCAACGTTCTGCACGCATTGGTATAACTCCTGTTGACTATTTGAATCACTGACAATGACATCTACATAACTATTCATCTGAACTTTTAAATTAAAAATATGACTTAAAAGCTGAGTAAATATATATAGGCTATGCCCTCTAAAAACTTGTGCATCAAGGCTTAAATTAACTTTAACGCCTCGTACAAATAATGGAAAAGGTTTCGCCTCAACCAGTTTCTGGGTCAAAGAAAAATGGATATTTTTAATCGAATCGATAATGAGATGATTTTCTTTTGATTTAGATAAATTATAGAGTTCTAAAAGTTCTTTAATATGGCTGACCGCATTGTCTTTCATTAAGGACAAGGTATTCAAAGACAGATGCGAAATAATACGCCATTGTTCTTTCTTATTTTGCTCAAAATAATAGGGCTTATTGGGTCGCTTTAATACAAGTGCGCGCCGTGCCAAGTTACTATCATTCAAATTCAGGATATTATTGGCCTGACTTAAAGCCTCATGCGGCAAATCTCGATTGCAACACAATAACCTGGTACTGATAAAATCAGACTTGGTACTCTGTGGCGATAAGTGTTTTGAAATAATAGAGTAGCCTGTTCCAACAAATTTATTTTGTAATTGCGTTGGATTGACACTATAGAAAAATTGAACGTCATTCTGATGATAATGGCTCATCGCAAAAAATGGCAAAACAGGAAAAGTTCTCTGATCTTGATTACTTTTCTCCCGAATCATATTCATCTCAAGAATTGAATAAACTTGATAAAATTCGGGATGATGAGCATCTGTCACCAAGGAATATTCCAGTTGTTTATGATTGATTTTCTGGGGTTCTGCTTGCTTATTAAATAGATTCACAACTGGTGTCGAGAACAATTTAAAGTTAGCAACATTTAATTCAGCATAATTTTGAATACATGCCTGATCATTCAGATTTAACTTTAAATGAATCAGCACTTCAAATTCGTTTTGCTCGATTGGTAAATGCTTTAAAAAATTTAAATTGAGATTTAGATAATTAAATTTTTCAGGAAAGCAAAAATATTCCATTAACAAACGGTAAGCGTGATGAGTATGCTGATCGATCGGTAATAAACTTTCTGTTTCATCAAAACCCACCACTTCAAATGGATTGGTGATTTCAATAAAATCATTTCCTACTTTTAATGAAAATCCAGTACTTTTATTAAATACATTATCTAAAACCTGTAATGGGAAATTGGAAATTGCATCCAGGTAAATCGGCAATTTTTCATGAATTAACTGTTTTATGCTTTGATTGAAAATTTCAAAACTAAAACTCAAGGTCGCATTTTGATTTAAATGCATATATGCGCTTGGATTGGTCTTAAAATTTAGTTGATTCAATAAAATAGGCAGTAATCTAACTGGTCTCGTCGTCGTAAATTCACACTGTACCCCTTTAAAACTACGTGACTTTAATGCGGTTGATTTAGGAATTTCATGTACTGCAGTCAGTTGTTTAATCTTGTGGATATCCTCAAAACTCACTACTGAACATGCAGGGAAAGGTTTAAGGTATTGAGGAAACATCACCTCGAATAAGGAGCGGGTAAAAACGTCATAACTGTCCGCCAGCTTTTTATCAATACGCGCAGCCACCAGTGAAAAAGCCTGAATCAAACGCTCAATATGCGGATCATCAATTTGTTCCTGGTTGAGCGATAAACGCTGAGCAATTTTTGGATATTTTTGCGCAAATTCACGCGATTGTTGCCCAAATTCTTGTAATTGCTTTTCATAATACGGTAATAGTTCTTCAATCACAGAAAACCCACTTAAGATCGTGCGGAAATAACATATTGTTGTGTTATTGGTTTTAATAAAGCATCAAAAATAACCGGTTCAAATAGAGGATAAATGTTTAAGTAGGCTTGAATGCTTAAACATAGCGCTCCCATATTATGACCATCGAGTAACATCTCGACTTTAATTTGTCTTAACCTCGGTTCATGTGCAGCGATTGACTGTTCAATGGATTGACAGATTTTGTCCCGATCAGTTGGATTCGCGGTGGATAACCCAACAAAATCAATAATTCCAAATTGTAAAATAGATTGTTTTGCTAAAGGGAAATCATCAATTAAGTCATCCAATTTTGCCATACGGCTATTTAGCAAATCCTCTAAATCCGAGGCAACAGATTCCCGCAGTTGTTGAAGCGATATTCCCTGATAGTTTTTCTCTGTTTCAGGCAATAAACGGTTAAATAAAGTTGTTCTAAAACCATATGGATAGAGTTGATCTAGATTCATGTTTTTCTTATTTATTCATGTAATTGATGAAGAAATAGAGGCCAACATAGGTTAGCCACTATTCTGATCACCAAATTAAGCAGCGTAAGATGCTGTATTATTTGATAGTGACCATTTTTTGGTTACAGCACCTTTTTGTGTGCCGTTAATATCTTGTTGATTATAGGTCCACTCTACCGCCGCATATTTCAAACCGAATGATTCAGTAGGTACACCTTCTTCATTTACGTGTGGCGTTACGCTAGATACCAGAACATGTTTCAACTTAATTTGAAGATATTTAATACGTTTATCACCATTGGCACGGTAAAAATCGATTTGAATTTCATCAAAGGTATGGCCAGCTGAACAAGCTTCCCAAAGTTTTGGACTTGTTGCATCCAGATCTTTAATAAACAGCATATCTGAATGTTCAACACGTTCAGCAGTATGTCCACCCACACTTGAAGATGTTGCAGATTTTGGTTGGCGGATATTGTGTGCCCAAGAGTTCACCTCAAGCCAATCTTTATGCTCTGAGTCACGAGATTCGCCGTCAACTTTATATTTTCCTCGGAATTGTACGTATATATCTTTCATTTTTATAAGTTTTCCTATTTTTATTTTAAGTTATTATAAATTGCGCTCTGATTAATGAGAGGACTGAGGTAACTCAGTAACGAGTCGTAAAGAAACTGATAACTCATCCAATTGAAAATGCGGTCTTAAAAAGACCACAGACTTGTAGTGTCCAGGTTGAGCTGGATTCTCTACAACTTTTACTGAAGCTTCACGAAGCGGATATTGTGCTTTCGCTTCTTGCGAGGCTCCATCGTCTAACAAAACGTATTGCGATAACCATTCATTTAAAAATGCTTCAACATTTCCAGCAGAGGCAAAACTCCCCACTTTGTCACGCATCATGGCTTTTAAATAATGGGCAATACGAGAAACCGCCATAATATATTGAATCTGGCTAGATAAAGCTGAATTGGCATTTGCTGTATCGCTATCATATTTTTTCGGTTTTTGAGTCGATTGCGCACCAAAGAAAGCGGCATAATCTGTATTTTTACAATGCACCAGCGGAATAAAGCCTAAATCACTGAGTTCTTTTTCACGACGGTCGGTAATGGCAATTTCAGTTGGACATTTAAAAATCACTTCACCATCATTTGTCTTAAAGGTATGTACGGGTAAACCTTCAACTAGGCCACCACCCTCAACACCACGAATGGCTGCACACCAACCATGCATATCAAAGGCATTGGTTAAACGTGTCGCAAATGCATAAGCCGCATTCATCCACAAATATTCATCATGATTTTGACCAGACACTTCTTCTACGAAGTTAAATCCTTCAGTCACAGTACCTTCTTTAGGATGATATGGCAGACGACCTAATACGCGTGGCATGGTTAATGCGACATAGCGTGCATCATCACTTTCACGGAATGAACGCCATTGAATATATTCAGCTGTTTCAAAAATTTTAGAAACATCACGTGGTCGATCGATATCTGTAAATGATTCAAGCCCAAGGATGTTGGGACTTGCTGCTGAAATAAAGGGTGCATGTGCAGCAGCTGCAACATGAGAAATTTGCGCCAACAAATACATATCTGATGGCGTGCGATCAAATTCAAAATCACCAATTAAAGTTGCATATGGCGCACCACCAAAAGAACCATATTCTTCTTCATAGATTTTTTTAAACAATGTGCTTTGGTCAAAATCTGTCGCACCCTGGAAATCTTTCGTCAGTTCTTTTTTAGTCGTATTAAGCATACGAATTTTGATGAGAGAATGTGAAGGTGTTTCCTGGCAAAAATAATATAAACCACGCCATGTTGATTCAATTTTTTGAAATTGTTCATGATGAATAATTTTGCTTAACTGATTTGAAATCAAATCATCAATTTCTGCAATTCGCTTATCAAGTGACAAAGTCATATTTTCAGAAACGATAATAGTTCCCGCCATAACTTCTTTAACTAATTCGCCAATCAATCTTTTTGCACGGTCATGTTCTTCATCATTACGGGCAATACGGCTTTGCTCCACAATAGAGTCCAGCAAAGTGAATTCTTCAACATCGGTATTGGTCACATGAGCAGTTTGCGAATTATTCATGTTCTGCCTCCGCGCTTAATCTGCGAACTTGATCAGTATTCTGTAAAACCTCATCAAGTAAGTCTTCAAGACGTTCATTATTCGAAATTTTGTTACGTAAATCGGTTAAACGCTCGCGTGCTTCAACCAATTTACGTAAAGGATCAACCTGCTGCACTACATTTTCCGGACGGAAATCTTGCATTGAGTTAAAAGTTAAATCGACTGCCATACGTCCGCCTTCTTTAGTTAAAGTGTTTTCGACCTGAAAATTTGCACGTGGCGCAAGTGATTGCATCACCTCATCAATGTTGTCCAAATCAACATTGATAAATCTTTTATCTTTTAACTTTGTTTTTTCTAATTCTGAAGCCGCTGAAAAATCACCTAATACCCCAATTACAAAAGGTAATTCTTTTACTTCTTTACCATCACCCACTTCTACATCGTAAGTCAGTTGTACACGTGGCGGACGAATTCGTTGTAATTTCTTTTGCACACTTTCACGTTTAGCCATGGATGTTCTCCTATTTTAGTTCTTATTAAATGAAGCAAATGGGCTTGAACCAGAAGCTATCGTATTGCCATTTTGTGGTTTGGCCTGTGCTATGGTGTTTCGTGTAGATGCTTTAGCTATTTTGAGTTGTCCATTGTTATTTTTTTGGTGATTCACCTGAGTGGCTTTATAAGCCGAACGGTTCAAGGAAGCATTTTTATTGAAAGTGTTTTTTGAGAATTTTTTTTGTTTAATTGACGCATCCGTGATGGCCTGAGCATCAGACGTATCCGGTTCAGGTAATGAGACCTGAATATGATCCGATAATTTTTTAGCTGCAGGATAAGTCGTTTGCGCACTTAAATAACGCACTTCATTGGAACGCATATATTGCAAAGAACTCTCGGCAATACCGACCCCTGCAAGAAAAGCAACATCCGTAAGAGCAGCACGTTGAATATTTTGTTGATGTAAATTCTCTACCAACTGCAATGCTTTCAGATTTTTCCCAAGTTGCTGATATTTTTGTGCAGCTTGAATTAATAATTCATTTTGCAAGGCGATATTTTTCTTATTCTTTTTATCGCATATCTGGCTATAAATATTGAGTAAATCGCGGTCAGTTTCACCAGTAACTAAAGGATAATCTTTTATACATCCTTTTTTTAGTTCGACTGGTTTTTCATTAGCAAGGGTTAATTGACTCACCGAGATCATTACAATCAAGGGGATAAAAAATATATTTTTATTCAAAAGATGCCTCTAATTATTCTAATTTTAAATTTTATTGTTTATCTGAGTTAAATCATGTTCCGCGATTTTCTCAATTTAGTTTAATTTTTATGACTTCAAATCAACGTTGCGAATTTAACAAAAAATAATCACTTCAAGTCAACAGGAAATTAACAGTAACCAAGACTATTTGTCATAATTTATTGTGTATTTATGTAAAAGCAGCTAATTTTGATCAAATAATTTTTAACATTTCGAAAGAAATGTGTAGAATGTGCCAGATGCTTTAACAGATAAAAATATAAGGTATTGTTTTTAATAAAAATTAAAAAATAATAAGATCCGTCCCATTCGGCTTGAAATAAAAATAAAAACTGATTGTTCTTTTAGAATGTTGAGTAACATATGAATAATTTAAAAATTTTGATCACAAAATTATCTTCTTGTGCCCGTATAGCACTGGAAAAATCGGCCAACACCTGTATTTCTCAACAAAATTATGAAATAGAAATTGAACATTTCTTTTTAGAACTTCTACAGAATACTGCAAAAAATGATTTACACCTGTTATTAGAAAAGTACAAAATTTCAACTGATGGTTTAATTGCTGACTTAAAACAAAGTATTTCACAATTACCTAAAGGCAATGCACGAACCCCTATTTTTGCAAAATCAATTGTACGTCTATTAGAACAAGCTTGGTTATTGGCTTCGGCAGAACAAAGACCATTAATTCGAAGTGGGCATTTACTGGTTGCAATATTGACTGCATCCGATCTTTATCAAATTGCGACCCGTGCTTCGAGTTTATTTGAATTGTTCCCGATCGATACAATGAAGCATAAGTTTTTGGAGGTATGTTTACACAGTATTGAACAGGAATCTGAACAAAATGAACATTATCAAGATCCAACAATACATCTAGAGCAATTAGAACAAACCTCGAAAAAAACACCGGCTCTGGAGCAATACACCATTAACTTAACTGAAAAAGCAAAAAATGGTGCAATTGACCCGGTGATTGGCCGTGAATTTGAAATTCGCTTGATGCTTGATATTTTAATGCGCCGTCGTCAGAACAATCCGATTTTAACAGGCGAACCCGGAGTTGGAAAAACCGCAGTCGTTGAAGGTTTGGCTCTAAAAATAGCCAACAATCAGGTTCCAGATGCCTTAAAAAATGTCCATTTGCATGTTCTGGATATGGGGCTATTACAAGCAGGTGCCAGCGTTAAAGGGGAATTTGAAAACCGATTAAAACAAGTGATTCAGGAAGTTCAAAATTCTAGTCATCCCATTATCCTATTTATTGATGAAGCACATACCTTGATTGGTGCGGGTGGCCAGGCAGGTCAGAATGATGCGGCTAATTTACTCAAACCGGCTTTGGCTCGTGGTGAATTACGTACCATTGCGGCAACCACTTGGGCTGAATATAAGCAATATTTTGAAAAGGATGCTGCGTTAAGCCGTCGTTTTCAAGTGGTTAAGATTGAAGAACCAACAGAAGCTGTTGCAATAGATATGCTACGCGCAATGATTCCGGTGATGGCAAAGCATTTTAATTTGCAGATTGATGATGAGGCGATTGTGGCAGCAGTACACTCCTCTCATCGTTATATGAGTGGTCGTCAACTTCCCGATAAAGCGATTAGCGTACTCGATACAGCAGCTGCGCGTGTTGCACTTACGCAGAATGCTCAACCGGTAAAGTTGGATCAACTCCAAGCACAACTGCATAATTTAAATCTTGAACGCGATATTCTGGAAAACGAGCATAAAAATTTACCGATTCATCATGAACGTTTAGAAGCATTGGGTCAAAAAATTGAAGTACTTGAATCTGAAATTATCGCTACTGAACAACAGTGGCAATCTGAACTTGAAATTGTTCAAAATATTCAAGCACTTGAAAACAAAGATCAGTTAGCTGAATATTCAGATCAAGATAAACATACGATTTCTGCCCTTCGTCAGCAATTGACCGCTACACAAGGTTCAACACCTTTAGTATTCGAACGTGTAAATGCTCAAATGATTAATGAAATTATTTCAGACTGGACCGGCATTCCTGTAGGGAAAATGGTTAGTGATGAAATTAAACAGGTTCTGACTTTAGAAGACAAACTTGCTGAACGTGTGATGGGACAAGATTATGCATTACAGCAACTGGTTCAGGGCATCAAAACTTCAAAAGCAAAACTCGAAGACCCGAATAAACCACAAGGTGTATTTTTATTGGTGGGTCCAAGTGGTGTAGGTAAAACTGAAACAGCTTTAGCCCTTGCTCACGAATTATATGGGGGTGAGTCTCACTTGATTACTATCAATATGTCTGAATATCAAGAAGCACATACCGTTTCATCGCTTAAAGGTGCTCCCCCAGGATATGTGGGATATGGTCAAGGGGGCGTTTTAACTGAAGCGGTACGCCGTAATCCTTATAGCGTTGTCTTGCTGGATGAAATTGAAAAAGCACATAGCGATGTTCAGGAATTATTTTATCAAGTTTTCGACAAGGGCATGCTTGAAGATGGCGAAGGCCGTTTAATTGACTTTAAAAATACCACGATTCTTTTAACTTCCAATACAGGCTCGAGTGCCATTATGCAAGCCTGCTTAAACTTGCCTGTTAAAGAATGGCCAACAGCAGAAGAATTAATCGTTCATTTAAAGCCAAATTTATATCAACGATTTAAACCGGCATTTTTAGGTCGTATGCGTGTGGTTCCTTTTTTTCCTTTACATGATGAATTACTGCTACGCATCATCACACATAAACTGGGCAAAATTACTGCACGTTTAGAACAACAATACACCACCAAAGTTACCTATAGTGAAGATCTGATTGAATTACTGCTTAGCCGTTGCACCGAAGTCGATAGTGGCGCACGCAATGTGGATAACATCCTGAATGCATCGGTATTGCCTGCTTTAGCCACAGAGATTCTGGTTTGCTTGGCAGAACAGAAGTTACCTAAACAAATATTTATTAATGTTCTGGATGACAAAATTGTTTATCAACTTGACCCGGTAGCTAAAACAACAAAAAAACGTACGAAAAAAGCCAAAGTTATAGAAGCATAATTTTAAAAAACTTTATTTTAAAAAAATTAAAAAAAGAGAAAGGCAGGACATGAGTCTAGAACTCGAAGCATTATTAAAAGCAATTTCAGTTGAAGCCCCGTGCGGGATGGATTGTTCATTTTCCAATGAGTTTCATGCCATTAAGAAAGCAAAAACTCAGGATGATCCATTGTTAGATCAGGGTGACTGGATTGCTGAGCCTAAACAGGCCGATTGGAACTTTGTAAATAGCAAAGCCACTGAATTGCTGACTGAAAAAACCAAGGATATTCGGTTGTATAGCTGGTTGATTGAAGCATGGTCAAATATATATGGCTTTGAAGGTGTAGCCAAAGGTTTGGAGTTAACCCAACGGAGCTTAAGTGATTTCTGGATGTTATTGCATCCAGAAATTGAAGATGATGATTTGGATCAACGTCTGGGTTTACTGCAAGGACTGATTAATCAGCTGCCAGTATCAATCAAAAATATCCCTGTGGTGAATGCATCACCTTTTTATTGTTTAATTGATTATGAGGCTTTACTGCATCAACAAAATTTACGCCGTAAACATACTGAAGATAATGATGAAGTTAACTTGAACTCATCATTTGAACAATTTCAACAAGCACTTTTTAATACTTCTAAATCTTTTCAGTATAAAAATTATCAAACATATTTAGAAATTTTGAAACAGTGGAATATTTTAAAAGATGTCCTGAATGGCTTAATGGGCCTAGATGCTCCAAGTTTTGCCTTGATCGATTCTCAACTGGAATCCATTCATAGTAATCTAAAAAAAATATATAAAGCGGATGCCTTCGGTTCGCAACAAGAAGATATAAATAAAATAAATCTTGAATCTGGAACAGAAATTTTGCCTGAAGCTATTCATTCACCGATTGAAATTGCATCCACAATAACCACAAGGCATCCACAAAAATTTCAACCCCAACTTCAAAATCATGTGGCAAATCGTGAACAAGCTATGCAAGTTCTACAAGACATTGCTGATTATTTTCAAGCCAATGAGCCGCATAGCCCGGTCAGCTATATGCTGCAAAAAACCATTAAATGGAATCAGATGCCGTTACATGAATGGCTCAGCCAAGTCATAAAAAATGAAAATCCATTAGAAACTGTACATGAACTTTTAGGTGTACAAAAAAATAATCATGACACAAATATCGATGGGTAACTTAAATGTTTAAAGCAGAAAAGATTCTTTGGGGCGAAGGCTTATTTTTACGCCCACAACATTTTCAATTACAGGATGCCTATCATGAACAGCGCTTGAATCATACGATTCGTTCGACCATTCCTTTTGCTTATGGTGTGCAATCCATCGAATTTGATGAAGTGCAATTAAGTAATCATGTCCTGGCTTTGGAAAAAGTGAACATGATTTGGCAAGATGGAGATATTTACCAGGCGCCTGCACGCGACTTATTACCCCAACCCATTCAAATGGATGATTTAAGTTTACGTGGTGAAATAATGGTTTATTTGGCCTTACCGTTGATTCAGCCGAATAAACGTAATGTAGCGTTTGAAACCAGTACCCAGCCTAGCCGTTATCATTCACATCATACAGAAACTCATGATTTGTTTACTGATGCGAGTGCAGCAGATATCACTTTATTACGACGCCGTGCGGAATTTAAATTATTTGAATCCAGTGTTGAACCCAACCATGAACTAGATGGCTTTTTGTATTTACCCGTAGCGAAAGTTAAACGTCAAAGTTCTGGAAATTTTGAACTTGATCGCAAGTTTATTCCTCCAATCCTGCATATTGAAGCATGCGAAACGCTGATTTCCGGGTTAAAACGTACCTTGAATGTGATCAAGGCCAAGATTAAAACCATTCAAAGCAACAATCGTGAAAATGAGCAAAAGTTGATTGAATTCCGTTCAGGCGATATTGTCTCTTTTTGGTTGGTCAATGCCTTAAATACTGCACATGCGACCCTGAATCATCTATTACAATATCCGCATATTCATCCAGAACGACTGTTTTTTGAATTATTACGTTTAACCGGATCACTGCTCACCTTTTCTACTGCATATGAAGTTGATCAATTACCACAGTATAAGCACCATCAATTGCAAGAAAGTTTTTCCCAGCTAGATGTTATTTTACGCGATTTACTCGATACGATTATTTCAAATCGCTATATCAGTATTGCCTTAAAAGAAATGCGCCCATCTTATTGGCTTGGAAGCTTGGAATCAGACAAAATTACGCGTGAAACACGACTTTATATTGCAGTTTCAAGTGGCATGATGCAAAACCATGAACTGGTTCAGTTGGTACCGCTACGTTTTAAAGTTGGTAATATCATGGATGTTGAACAGCGTGTAGTTGCAGCCCTTCCAGTCATTCCTTTACATCACTTAATGCAAGTTCCAACCGCTATTCCAGTACGTTCCGGTGTCAGTTATTTCGAAATTGAACCGAATAATGAGTTATACCAACGGATGCTAGAAGCGGAATCGATTTGTATTTATATCCCTGCAGGTTTTCAGGATATCTCGATTGAACTGATTGCAGTGATGCAATAGTTAAGGATCATTACCATGACTATAAATAATAATGCCCCTTCGCTCTTTGAGGATGGCAAAATTGGGATAGGTCTGAACCCAAGCATAACTCAATCTAAAATCACCAGTACGGCTAATCTTGTCGATTTATTATATGATGGTTTCTATATCGTTTTTTTACTGAAAAACCAATATGTTCCAGCCAATGCAGATGAATTTCGTGACAAGATCTTGAATCTGTTAAACCGCTTTGAAAATCAGGCGCGAAAGCTGCAATTTTCAGCAGATGATATTCATGATGCCAAATATGCCTATTGTGCATTACTGGATGAAACCATTGTCACACAACAAGATGCACAGTTTTTTGAGTTGCAGAATCACTGGATGATTAGCCCATTACAATTAAGCCTTTTTGGTTCACAACTGGCAGGCTATCGTTTTTTTGAAATCCTGGAATCACTTCGTAGTCACGGTAAAGAACGGCTGGCAGCACTGGAAGTCTTTCATTACTGCATGCTTCTGGGTTTTCATGGAAAATTCAGAATTGAGTCTATACAAAATTTAAGTCATCTGGTGGCACGTGTTGGAGATGAAATTGACTTTTTAAAAGGCAAAAAAACCGCCTTTTCTCCATTTGCTGCCTTGCCTGATCAAATTAAAAATATTATTCATCGCGAATTACCATTTTTTGGGATTTTAATCTTTTTAGCAATTTTTGCCTTATTGTCATTTATTGGCTTGAATTTTATGCTTTCCAAGCAAAATAATAATTCATTAGCAGGTTATCAGAACATTATTAGTTCACCTGCCGAACAAGCCTATATCACCATTCATTTACCATAAAAGAAAATAAAAAAATGGCAAAAGAAAAACAGATTTCTTTGAGAATATTACAGCCTGCAAAAAAGATACCTCACCCACCCGTATCGTATGCAGTTTTAGGTTTTTGTATGGGCGTTATTTTTAGCGCTATTGCAGGTTCTGTTTATTTACATCATTTCATTCATAATAAAATTGAAAGTAGCTTGCTATCCACCCATACAGACCACCTCGAACAAGATAATCTAAAAAATAAGCTGCTTACTACAGAGCTAGACACTCGTATCATTAAACCGGATATTCATACCCATCAGTCAGGGCAAGATATGGAATATTCTATTGAATTTCCTCGACCTCAAAAGAATGATTTAAATAAAATATTTATACCTCAGGTCCAATCAAAACTTGGGGCAAAAAGCTTAAACAAAACGCCAGCAGTGCCCAAAGAAACCGCCGTGGCTCCATGATTGTTGTCATCTTTATTTGCTTTATATGTTTGGCTTGCAGCCTGGCTTTATTATTTTCTTATGAATTACGCGCTAAAGTACAACAATCTTTTCTGGTGCTTATTCCTCAAAGTAAGAAGCAATTAAACTCTGTCAGGTATTTTGCTCAACAGTTGAATAATGCTGCAGCTCCTGAACAAATCCAGTCGCATTGGCATTTACAACAATGGTGGATTCTGGCTGCCGGCTTTTTTCTGTTTACCAGTATCTTGTTTTTTGCATTTACGCGATCGATTAATCCAACCAAAATTGAAGCCGATTATTTAAGAGATGTGGATCCTCAAATTTATGCCTTGCTTGAGGGACAAATACTTTCACCACCACCCGAAGTGGAAGAATCACTCATTGAAGAAGCTATTATTGCTGCAACGAATATTGAGTCTGCTCAGCCCAATGTTCAGGCAAAAGTATTTAACCCAAATGTTGAAGATGTGCATATGCAGCATTCACATGCCGATCTGGCAGCGGCTGATCGCAAGTGGCACAAAATGAATCCGCGTTATAAACAGCGTTTACTGATGGTCTTTAAAATCATGCAGCAACGTCATGGTTATGAAATGGTGTTATTAGAGGGTTATCGCAGTCCTGAACGTCAAAATTCCTTGGCGGGTAATAGCAATATTACCCGTGCCAGAGGTTTTCAAAGTTATCATCAATTTGGTTTAGCCGCCGATGTGGCCTTTAAGCGCAATGGCAAAGTGGTTATTTCTGAACGTGACCCATGGGCAATGCAAGGCTACCAATTATATGGGGAAGTTGCAGAATCGGTAGGTTTGACTTGGGGTGGCCGTTGGAAATCCATTCAGGATTATGGTCATACAGAATATCGCATGCCAGGACTTAGAAAAACGGCTGAAATGGCTGAACAGCTCACCTCTGAAGGTCAACTGTTGGCAAATAATATAAATTAATCAATTACAGCAGCAGCTGAATTTATCAGCTGCTACTTTTAATATTTGAGCCTAGTTTAAGTATTTATTCATTTCATCCAGAACTTGCTGGGTTTTCTCCGCATGTAACCAATGTCCTGCATCTTCTAGCACTACAATTTTAGCATGGGGAAATTGCTGCCGGATCGCAGCAAAATGTTCATCTTTACTGATATATGCAGATTTACCGCCACGAATGAACAATGCTTCTTTTTGCCAAGGCTGTATCACATCCCAATTTATAATATCCGGGTAATAGTTAAATAAAGCCTCAACATTAAATAGCCATTGTCCCTTGTTAAACGATTTCATTAAAAACTGGATTACCATTTCTTCATGCAAATATTCACGCATGATCTGCATTGCCTGTTGTCGGCTTTCAATCTGTGCATTTTGTACTGCAAATAAGGCCTTAAAAATTTGATCGTGATGACTTTCTTTATATGCAAATGGAGTCATATCCAGCACGACCAATTGTTCTAAGCGCTCTCCTGCACTATTCGCCAATTGCATGGCAATTTTTCCGCCCATAGAATGGCCAATCACGGAGAATTTTTGAATATTCAAAGCATCCAGTGTTTCCAGAATATCCGCTGCCATGACTGGATAATTCATTTCTGGCGAATGGGCTGAATGTCCATGATTACGGACATCAATTTGAATCACTGAATGGGATTGATAATATGCACGCGCCAGCATGCCCAAATTGCTTAAACTGCCAAAAAGACCGTGAATAAATACCAGAGGTGTTTTTTCTGTAGCCGCTTCATTGAGATGAATTTGATAGTTGAGAATCATGGATTTCTTTCATTACATTTTTAGATAGTCTTATGTTTATTGATAATAGGTATTTAATCAATTGCCATTTTTTAAAAATATATTTTTGCTTAGGCTATTTACAACTATATAAAATGGATAAAAAAGATTCCTTCTCGGAATATCATTCCCTTTGGATAATTTTTAAGAACAAGCAAGATCAAGAAATACATGAGGTTGAATTTATAATATATTTAAAAACATATATTTACAATAAAAACCTATAAGATTAATCTTTATCCATATTCAGACCTTTCCTCATGTCTTCCTGCAGTAAAATCGCTTATTTAAAATAATTTAAGGGCAATTTTAAATAGCGAATGCCATTTGCTTCAGCTTCTGGAAACTGTCCGCCTCTCATATTGATCTGGATCGCAGGTAAAATCAGTTTAGGCATGGACAAGGTAGCATCACGGCGGTTTCGCATCTCAACAAAAGCAGTTTTAGTGGTACTAGCATTCAGATGAATGTTGGTATTCTTCTGCTCAGCAATACTACTTTCACAGCTATATTGCTGCCGTTCTTTGGGTAAATAATCATGACACAGGAAAACCCGGATATTTTCATCTAATTGATAGAGCTTTTTGACTGAATCAAATAAATCAGCAGCACTGCCCTTCGGAAAATCGCAACGCGCTGTGCCATAGTCCGGCATAAATAAGGTATCCCCGACAAATACCGCATCATCAATCACATAGCTTAGACAGGCTGGCGTATGCCCTGGCGTTGGGATGTTATAGGCAGTCAATTGACCAATGTTAAACTGTTCGCCATCTTCAAATAAATGATCAAATAATTGATAAGCATTTAAGTGTTTGATGTCTATATTATAAATTGCACCAAATGTTTCCTGCACAATGGCAATTTTTTTGCTCATTGCGATTTTGCCACCTAATTTTTCTTTTAAATACTGCGATGCTGTGAGATGGTCTGCATGGACATGGGTTTCCAAAATCCATTCTACGCTTAGGCTATTTTGATATATATAGTCAATGATTTGATCGGCATGCGTGGTCTTGGTTGTCGCAGACGGCGCATCATAATCCAGAACACTATCGATAATTGCACAGCGCTGACTTATAGGATCTGTCACGACATAACTAAAGGTATTGGTCTGCTCATCAAAAAAATGCTGCACTTGTGGATGTTGCTTCATGAATTTCTTCCCATCAATTTACGATGAATTAACATGCCAATCATCATTGCGGCTATAAAATAAAGGGCTTGATAATATCCCAGACCAATCAGAGTCAGACTTGGTGCTGGGCAAATTCCTGCAATCCCCCAACCGATCCCAAAAATCAAACTTCCCGTTACAAGCTTAGAATCTATCTTATTATTTTTAGATAAATCAATGGCATCTCCATACACTGTTTTAGGCGCCTGCTGATGCACTGCTTTTTGAAATGGAATAAATGTCACGGCGATCGCCCCAAGCATCACAAATGCAAGACTTGGATCCCATTGACCAAACAGGTCTAAAAAATCCAATACCTTTTTCGGATTAGACATGCCGGACAGCATAAGCCCAACTGAAAAAATTCCCCCGAAGACAAAAGCCCAAAGATTTTTCATATCAGAATGCTCCAGTAATATGGCGAATGATATAAACCGTCACGAACCCTGCGAACATAAACGTCAATGTTGCAACGATTGAACGTTTAGACAGTCGGCTTATGCCACAAATCCCGTGCCCACTGGTGCACCCACAGCCCATTTGGGTACCAAAGCCCACCAATAATCCCGCAACAATCATCATCAACGGACTTGCCTTAAATTCAATATTGGGCGTTTGCAGCATGCCATAGAAAAATGGCACCACAAATAACCCGAGCACAAACCATAATGCTGGGGTCTTAAATATCGTTTGAGGATTTAATACTTGAGCAATCAGGCCACTCACCCCAGCAATACGACCGTTGACGTACAAATATCCCACGACGGCCAAACCTATAAGTGTTCCACCTAGAAATGCGAGCAAGAAATCGTGCATGTGTTAGTGTTCCAAACAATATACTTTTAAATATTATATATAAAAATATATTTATATGATGGATATTTTGTGAATTGAATATCGAAAGATGGAAAATTAGGCAAAACCACCCTATAAATCACTATACGTCTTACACAGCGTAACTACTATAAAGTATGGTTAAATCTTGTTTAATTTATTGCAGACCTTTTAAAAATCCAAATGGATTCCACGCGTCAACTAATATATCAATTAAATTACTGCCTACTGCTGCTGCAAAATCAAATATTTCCAATTCTGAAGTCATATCTATATTGTGATTCTTGTGTTGTTGCTCGTGCTCAATTTCGGGTACATCAATATCTGCATCAATGGTTTTTATCTTATGAAATGATCCAAGAAGATTTCTTATTCTTCTATAAAATTTTTCAGGACTTTTTCTGCAAACCACCATGGCAATTGCTGAAGCTCAGGATTCATTTTTAAAGTTTCTGTCGATTGAATTTCTGCAATAAATGCAGCCTTTTCACCATTGGAAGAGTTATCAAACAAATAGGTTCGGTCACTGGCATCTACCGCCTGCATAAGTAAATCCATACTACGGTAATAGCGTTCCACAATCTTTTGTTCTGGTACAGGATGTCCACCCACACTGACTCGATATTTAACTCGAGCAATATTAATCATCGGATCTACAGTCGATACATAATATAAATAGGTCTTAAAACCCTGGCATTTGGCTTGTTGTAGAAATTCCACTTTAGAAATATGCGACATCACCGTTTCAAAAGTAAAACTAATCTTCAAATGTAAAAATTCCAGGCGAATATAATCAATAATACGTGCGCAGAGATAGGAATCTATTTCCGATGTATCAAACTGAATGTTCCCATTCTCTAATAAAACAGGCTCGCTTTTTAGCAAAGTAACCAACTGACCAGCACTCGGACGTTTTTTCTGTTTGAGGAAATCTATTAGATCTTGTGCTTTTAAAGCAGGATGATAAGCCCTCAAATCCAGTTGATGGCGAGTATTCAGGTTTTGTTCTAATTCATCGGCATTTAAATAAGCCCCAATATGATGGGGCAATAAATATTCTTTGACTGTACTCTTTCCAGATCCATTGGGACCGGCAAACATTCTTATTCTTGGTTGAGGCATTAAATTATACAGCTGCCTCTTGGGTTTTCTTGCGCTTTAAAACTTTAGGCAGATGATCCACGCTCACATAAGCCTTAGACAGGTCACGAATCACGGTTTCCTGTCCATTCACTTCGCGTTGTAGTAGTTGCTGTTCTTTTGTATAAACGACTGTCGCGACCGTACATGCTTTGTCAAAGGCATGACGAAATGCATGTATAGCAAGTTTAGGAATCATATCATCCTCATATTTGCCTGCTTTCATGATGGTATAAGCTGTCATGGAACAACTCCCGTTACACAAGGTATATTTCTATCTCATATTAACATAGTACAAATAATTGTCTATTTATACACCAACATAGAAATGTAACCCATGGCTTGATGGATTCAACATTTAATCCTGCCGTTTCATTTAAAGCGATTAAGTGACTTAGCACGACTTACTAGAATCGGCTTTAATCACTCTTTGATCATTGCAGAAGTATTGATTAAAGTCTTAATCCATATTTTAAATATTTTTACTTTTAGATCCAGATGCTTAAAAAATAAAAGCCACTTATTCAGTGGCTCCTATCATCAATTTGATCGGCTTATTGTTACTTAAGCCTGGCCTTCTTTCCATACATCTTCATAATCTTCACGATCAATCATAAAGCGGAAACCTTCAGCCAAAGCCAGGTATGGAAGGACTTCAGGCAAAATATCCTGCAACTCTCGAACAGTCATGGTTTGAAAAAAATCTTCACCCTCTCCCATTTCCCCACCATAGATAAACCAGGCGACATTTTCTTCAGTTTCAGGCTTTTTACGAATCCCGACAATCGGTTCCTGATTTAAGGTATCTACAGCAACCGCAACAACATCGTCACCACTGACTTTGATATAAGCAGAATCAAATTCCTCGCATAATAGCTTTTGTTCTGCGATTAATTCTTCTAATGGAGATTTCTGGTTCATGGCTTATACCTTGGTAAATTGAGCTGAATAGGACATTTTATCTTAGATAATAAACTAGATCATAAATATGTAGGCAATCTTTTTATTTTCAGTGTTTTTTGTTAAACTTGAAATAGTTACAAAATCAAGAAATAACAATGAAAGCTAAAGATCCCACGATAATAGAACATAGCCACGGCGGCAGACGCAAAAATGCCGGGCGAAAAACCCAGTATCAAGAAAAAACGGTGGTTATGCGGGTACCAGAATCAAAAGTGCTGGAAATCAAGGCATGGTTACAGCCAAAGCCTGAAGATGATCGCATCAGGAACATTGAACTGCATCCAATTCAAATCCGAACACAGTTAGATATTCCTTATCCTCTGGAATCGGTCGCTGCGGGTTTTCCTTCTCCTGCTCAAGACTACACAGAAGACTTTATCGACTTAAATGAATACTTGATCCATAACCCTCTGAGTACATTTGTATTACGGGTGAATTCTTTGTCGATGAAAAATGCAGGTATAGATATAGATGACCAGATTCTCATTGATCGTAGCTTAAACGCAGAACACGGCGATATTGTTTTAGCCCTAATCAATAATGAGTTCACGGTAAAACGCCTGATGAAAGAGAAACAAAACAATGCTCAAGCCAAGATCTGGTTGAAAGCAGAAAATCCGGAATATCCGGATATTTATTTACGCAGTGAAGAACAGCTAATTATTTGGGGCGTTGTAACCTGTATTCTAAAAAAATTACGATAATAAAATTATATAAGTGCAATAAAATTTAGTTTTATTCTGTATGAATAAACACTCTAGTCAAATAGAGAATGTTTTATTAGCACAAAATCTCCTAGCTCTATATCTGCCACTTCTATAGATAGACAAAAGCCCCAAGAGGAATCTTGAGGCTTTTTGCTTAACCCTTAGCGTTGCTGAGGATTTTTTTGCTGTTGTTGATTGTGTTGCTGTTGCTTATCACTTTGCTGTTGTTGCTGTTTGTCACTTTGTTGATTGCTTTGCTGTTGTTGACGTTGATTGTCGTTCTGTTGATTGGGTTGTTGTTGATTAGCCATTTCCATATCCATCCTTTAGTTGTTAGGGATATGCCGTACTAATTACGACTCTTACTAATCTAACGCATATTTCAGTTTCACCAACCTGCAAACTGTATCGACTTGATTCATTGTAATATTCAGAATATTAATTTATTGATTTGTAGTAAGTCACTCTTGGCTACCTTTACGCTATTAACCCGAATTACACTGAAGCTTACATGAGGTTAAACCTCCGCATCTGATCCCCTATTGATTATTCACAAATTTTTAATTTGAGTTTGCTTGCTCATCTCTTTATGCTTACTTGATAACGTTACAAAATCAAGATCAAAAATAATGAAACAACAACTGTTTGCTTTAATAGATATTAATAACTGTTACGTGAGCTGTGAACGCGTATTTAACCCGCAGCTGAATGGAAAACCTGTGGTTGTGCTCTCCAATAACGATGGTTGTGTAGTTTCCCGTAGTAATGAAGCCAAAGCTTTAAATATTGGGATGGCTATTCCATGGTATGAAATTGAGAAAGAGGCTTTACAGGCGGGAGTAAAAGTATTTTCAAGCAATTATGCTTTATATGGCGATATGTCACGGCGCTTCTTTTTAATCTTGCAGCAATACTTTCATATAGAGGATCTGGAACCTTACTCTATAGATGAGTGCTTTATTTGTTTAACGCCTTATGTAAAAAACCTGGATCTTAAACAATACTGCCATGATTTAATCAACACCATTAATCAATGGATAGGCTTACCCTGTTGTATAGGCATTGGTGCGACCAAAACCCAAGCCAAACTGGCGAATCATTTTGCGAAAAAAAGAACCGGCTTTAAGTCACTGTGCTTTTTACCTGACTTGGACTTATGTAGTTATGAAAGCTTGCTTCAAGAAACACCGGTAGCAGATGTTTGGGGTATTGGTTGTAAAATCAGCAAGCAACTTCAAGATTATAAAATTTATAATGGCTATGACTTAACTTTTGCCAATGAACATCATCTTGCCAGGCAGTTCTCGGTGCTCATTGCACGCACTATCCGTGAGCTAAAAGGTCAATCCTGTATTGCCTTGGATGATCCTGCGACCCCTTCAAAAAGAATCCTTTCCTCCCGTAGTTTTGCGTCAGCTTTAAGCGAAAAGCCCATCCTCAAACAAGCCCTTACTTTTCATGTAAACCGTGCTTATAAACGCTTAACTGCACAACAGCAACTTTGCGCATGTGTGCATGTTGCATTATATGAAAAAATACCTAATCCACCTTACAAAAAGAGTAATTCCCATGCAGTAGGACTTGAATATACCACCGATGACTTACTGGTTTTAAGCCACGCAGCATTAAAGCAAATAGATGTTTTATTTAAAGAAAATAAAAAATATGTCAAAGTTGAAGTGATGTTTACGGCGCTGCATTCCAAGCAACAGCATATTCATGATTTATGGCAGCCATTAGATCTGATTCAACAGCGTGATGATTTGATGAAAACCTTATTGGAAATGAAGCAGCGCTACGGTTCAGATTGCATACAGGTTGGTTACCATTCCACCAGCCCGGCATGGCAAATGAAACAACATCACCGATCTCCACGCTACACGACATGTTGGCAAGAACTTCTGACTATCGACGATTCAGCCATGACAGTTACACAAAATAAATGAACTGTTTTGGTCAATTCAGTTTACAATGTAAAAAATAGTAATAATTATAAAAAATGTCATTTTTTAACATTGCCAATTCCTTGCAAAGTTTTCATTATATAGCTCAGTTTTGACACGTAGCTTCCGCATTGATTCAAACAGCTCATAATAAAAATGTGGAAATATATGCCATAATACGCAAACTTTGCTGACATCTTGCAAGGTGAATTTGCAAACTTATAATTGGAGCAAGCTGAATGAGCTCGACCATTTTGGTTATTCATGGACCGAATTTAAATTTATTAGGAAAGCGGGAACCTGAAGTTTATGGACATCTCACCCTAGAAGATATTAATCAGAAGCTCATCGCTCAAGCTCAAAATTCATCTCTTTCTTTAGACACTTTCCAAAGTAATTGGGAAGGTGCAATTGTGGACCGAATTCATCAAGCCCAACAAGACGGCGTTCAGTTCATCATTATCAATCCTGCTGCATTGACCCATAGTTCTGTTGCAGTACGTGATGCCCTTCTTGGTGTCGCGATCCCGTTTATTGAGGTTCATTTATCGAATGTGCATGCTCGTGAAGCATTTAGACATCATTCATATTTGTCCGATAAAGCCGTTGGCGTAATTTGCGGTTTAGGTGCTCAAGGCTATGCCGCAGCACTAAATTATGCCATCGAAAAAATTCAACTTTCTACGCAATCATAATTAGGAATACTGTCTCATGGATATCCGTAAAATCAAGAAACTCATCGACCTGATGATTGAATCTGACTTACAAGCGATAGAAGTTAAAGAAGGTGATCAATCCATCGCCTTGACTCGTCGCAATCCAGTGGTTGCGGCAGGCGTTCCAACCATGGCTGCTGCTCCAGCAGCGGCACCTGTGGCAAAAACCCCACGTGGTGCTGTAGAAACCTCACCAATGGTTGGTGTGTTCTATGCTGCACAAAGCCCTGGCGAAGCTCCATTTGTTAAAGTGGGTCAAACCATCTCTGCGGGTGATACTTTAGGCATCATTGAAGCCATGAAAATCATGAATCCGATTGAAGCGACTCAAAGCGGTGTGGTTGAAGAAATTCTAGTGAAAAATGGTGAAGTCATTCAATTCGGTCAACCACTTTTCCGCTATCGCGCGTAAAACCACGGGGATTTATAAATGTTGCAAAAGGTGTTAATTGCAAACCGTGGTGAAATTGCTTTACGCATTACCCGCGCTTGCAAAACTTTAGGAATTAAAACCGTTGGTATTTATTCCGATGCCGACAAAGACCTCATGCACCTTCGCTTTGTAGATGAAGCTGTGTGTATTGGTCCGGGTGCAAGTAGTGAAAGCTATTTAAACATTCCAGCAATTATTACTGCTGCTGAAATTACCGGTGCAGATGCCATTCACCCGGGTTATGGCTTCTTGTCCGAAAATGCCGAATTTGCGGAAATTGTCGAAAATTCAGGTTTTATCTTCATTGGTCCACGTCCGGAACATATCCGCTTAATGGGGAACAAGGTTTCTGCCATTACCGCGATGCGTAAAGCCGGTGTTCCAACCGTTCCAGGTTCTGCTCATGCAGTAACCACCAACAATGCCTTGGCTGAAGCGAAAGAAATTGGCTTCCCACTGATTGTTAAAGCCGCTTCAGGTGGTGGTGGTCGTGGTATGCGTATTGTAGAACGTGTAGATACCTTACTTGAGTCTGTTCAGGCAGCACAGCGTGATGCAGAAATGTGGTTTGGTGATGACACTGTCTACATGGAACGCTTCTTGCAAAAGCCGCGTCATGTCGAAGTACAGATTTTGGCTGATGGTAATGGCCATGCCATTCACCTTTTTGACCGTGACTGTTCTTTACAGCGTCGCCATCAAAAAGTGCTTGAAGAAGCACCTGCACCAAACTTACCCGAACAAGCACGCGCTGATATTTTAGAAGCCTGTGTAAATGCATGTAAGATGATGCAATATCGTGGCGCGGGTACATTCGAATTCTTGTTTGAAGATGATGAATTCTTCTTTATTGAAATGAATACCCGTGTTCAAGTTGAGCATCCAGTCACTGAAATGGTCACTGGTATCGACATTATTGAACAACAACTGCGTATTGCGGGCGGCCTTGGTCTAGAGATTGAACAAGCTGATGTTGAATGTCATGGCCATGCGATGGAATGCCGTATTAATGCGGAAGATCCAAGCAATTTCATGCCATCTCCGGGAAAAATTGAGCATTATTATGCGCCAGGTGGTGCAGGTATTCGTCTGGATTCACACATCTACCCAGGCTATAGCATTCCACCTTACTATGACTCAATGATTGCAAAACTCATTGCGCATGGTAAAGATCGTACAACTTGTATTGCACGTATGAAACAAGCATTAGAAGAAATGATCTTAACTGGAATTAAAACCAATATTCCTTTGCATAAAGACCTGATCTTGCAAGATGAAAACTTCTGTGCTCAAGCCATGGATATTCATTATCTTGAAAAGCATTTGCTCCAGAAATTGGAAGGTCAACAAAAAGAAGCTTCTTAATACAAGCGTCTTATATAAAAAACCGCTCCTGAAGAGCGGTTTTTTATATTTGGTTTTTATATTTATAATTGTACAGCTTAGGTTTCAGCGATTAAGGTAAAACACGGCGTAATGTCGCAAAACATTGTTCTGCTTTTTCATTACTACAAAAATTGATAGTCGACGGATTTTTCCATTGCACAAAATACTGGGAAATTTCACCGGTTTGATCTTCCTGAAGACCCGAGCAATCTTTTTCATTATTGTCATACTTTACCTGCAAAACCAGTGCAGGCAATAAAGTACGTTCCTCTTGGGATTGCTGATAGTCATAAATGCCTGATGACCATTCTTCCCCACTTTTTATGACGACGTTGTTATTACTTTTAAAATTATAATATTCAATACATTTTTTATTATTGGCAACTTGCATTCCCCATAGACCAACAATTTCAGGACGAGTGGCGATACGAATCGTATTTGAACTTTCTGTTTCAGCTGCGTCAGCTTCTGTTGCCACAACTGCTTTATTGTCATTTGCCATCGTTACAGATGAGCATAATATAAGTAAAATTGTTAGATATGCGTTTTTCATACAGAAGTTCAAGGCTAAAAATCTCTCTCTATAACTTAGCATATTTTTATGAAAAACCAGTATTTATCACCATATTACAACAATATATTCACTCATTTTTATCTAAAAAATAGCAAGATAGTGAGTTGAAAATATTAAATTATTCATTATGCAATTGAATATTACTGATCTACTTAATATGAGTTTTAATAACCTCCTATCTTTTAACTGATGATCAAAATTTTCTTGTTTAAATTTCAGGATAGAAACTTAAATTTTTAACACTTAGGCTATATTCTAAAGCGATCAAGAACTTCCCTCCTTTGGGAACCTAACTGGATCGCCTAAATGATCCTTTAGGGAGCAGCAAGCCAACGCTTTTCTAATTATCGTTGCTCCAGTTATTTATCAATCTAGAGCTTCTGGGGGTAAATCGGGTCAGTATTGCTTCTTTATATAAAATCCATTACAAACATTAAAGTTCATATCAAAAATAAAACCAGGACCTTAATGAATCTTTCTGAATATCTACAATATGATGGGCTAGGATTGGCGGAATTAGTTGCAAACAAAGAAGTTTCATCTTCAGAATTACTGAATTTAGCCTTACAGCGCGCAAATCATACCAATCCCCAATTAAACGCCATTATTATCCCCATGCATGACTATGCACAGAAACGCACTCAACAAGAATTAACCGGTCCTTTTGCTGGTGTGCCTTTTTTAGTGAAAGACTTATTTCAAGAATATGCAGGCTATCCCACTTCATATGGGTGTAAAGGCTTAAAACGCATCAATCATATTTCTGAACATAATTCTGAAATTGTGAACCGTTGGGAAAATGCCGGCATTGTCACCTTTGGTCGTACCAACACCCCAGAATTCGGCATTAAAGGAATTACCGAACCTGATGCCTGGGGAACCTGTCACAACCCCTGGAATTTAAAACACAATAGTGGCGGATCTTCAGGTGGTTCCGCATCTGCGGTTGCAGCAGGGATTGTTCCGATTGCCGGCGCTGGAGATGGCGGTGGCTCTATTCGTATTCCAGCATCTTACTGTGGCTTATTTGGTTTAAAACCGAGCCGTGGACGTACCCCGTGGGGCCCACAAATGAGTGAAGCCATGCATGGAGCCGCTATTCAACACATCCTCGCAAAAACGGTACGCGATAGCGCAGCAATGCTGGATGCGACCCACGGCGCTGAACATAGTTCTTTGTTTAAAATTGAACATCCTCAAAGTAGCTATTTAGACGCCATGCAACATCCGCCTAAGAAATTAAAAATTGCTTTTAGTACCCATTCACCTATAGGTACCCATGTTTCTAAAGATGCAATTGCTGCCGTTCAACATACGGCGAAATTATTGGAGTCGTTAGGCCATACTGTGGTGGAAGATACACCACCAATTGACGGCATGGCACTAGCCAAAGATTTTATTACCACCTGGTTCAGTCAGTTTTCTTATATCCTTGACCAAATCAAACAACAATATCAGGCAAAAAATAGCGATTTTGAACTGGATTCACTTGCACTTGCTGCATTTGGCGGTCAAACCACTGCACTTGAATATATTCACAACCTGAATAACTGGGGTGTCTATGCCACAAAAATGAACCATTTTTTTGATCGCTATGACTTATATTTAACTCCTGCCACCGCCACGGTCGCACCTAAAAATGGTGAAATTAAAATCCCCAACTGGCAAAAACCGATTCTAAAAAGCCTATTAAAACTTCGCAAAGCCCATTTACTAGCTCAAGGAAAACTGGTCGATCAAATTGTCAAAGAAAATCTAAAATGGGTTCCTTTTACCCAGTTGGCCAATATCACCGGTCTTCCAGCAATGTCTGTCCCACTCTACTGGAATCAAGACAATCTGCCTTTAGGTTCACAGTTTATTGCACCTTTTGCCCGTGAAGACTTGTTACTGCAACTCGCAAATCAACTTGAACAAGCCCAACCCTGGTTCAATCGATACAGTGAAATCCAGCTATAAAATAGACTCTCAATAATATTGATTAAGTATTAAGCCTTAGGTCTAGGCTTGCTGGATCTGTTTCGGTAGCCATCGAACAAACAGCAAGCCCAATAAAGTTGAAAGTCCGGCAATAATAAAAACCGTCTCCCCAGAGATCAGTTGCCAATATCTTCCTGCCAAAATACTCCCTATAGCTACACCCAAGCCCCACATGGTGCTATACATCGCTTGTCCACGACCTTGTTGCCCCATTGAAAAATTTTGAAAAATAATCCGCATGGCAATCATATGAAACAAGCCAAAACTAAAAGCATGGATGGTTTGTGCTAAAAACTGCGCAATAAATGAATATGGTAATAGACCAACCACAATCCATCTTGCTCCGGTCAGCACCAGACACAGGCTAACCAGACTACGCCAGGAAAATCGAGTTAAAAACATATTGGCAAAAGCGAACATGATAATTTCAGCTACAACCCCAACGGACCATAAAAAACCGATTTCAGTGGTGCCGAAACCTACTTGATGCAAGTAGTTACTATAGAAACTATAAAATGGCGCATGGGAAAATAACAATACAAATTCAATTGCAAAAAACGCAGCTACGACCGGTCGTTTTAATATCGGTAACAGTGGTTCTAATTGCTGCTGTGCGTGCGGTGCTGCATTCGGTTCTTTAATGCTAAAGGACCAGATGAAAGCCAGAAATGCAATGCACAGCAACATGACAGGTAACATTGAAATTGGAACAACTTCCAATAAAGCCCCGATGCCAAAAACGCCTACAATAAAACCGACTGAACCCCACTTTCGGACTTTGCCATAGAGTTGTGTTCGCTTTTCACCTAACCAGAATAAAGTCACCCCTTCAAATTGCGCTAAAATGGCATTTTGAAAAAAACTAAAAATCAGCATAAGTAAGGCGACGGACTGGAAAGTATTTGGAATCAGGAAAATCATGAACCAGATACAGGCTTCCATCCATGTTGCGATGCGTACCAGCAACATTCTCTTGCCAGATTTATCTGCAATCCATCCCCAAATAAATGGCGCAAAAAAGCGTGTCACAATCGCAATGGAAGATAAAAGCCCGATTTCTTGATAATTAAAACCTTGATCTTCAAGATAAAGGCTCCAAAAAGGCATGAAGGTTCCTACTATCGAATAGTAGAAAAAGTAGAATCCTGCCAGTTTATGCTGGATGGGCAAGCTTAGCATTTAGCTGTATTCCATTTTATTTTCAATAACTTAATATAATTGATAGTTGCATTTCATGGGATGGATTTTTCATCCATTTTAATTTAAAAGCCTAGAAATTAGTCTACAAACCTGTTTACAAAATATTAAAAAATAAATTTACGGCATGTTGGGTTAATAAAAGAAGCCTATCTATTTGATGAGCTTTTTTATTTAAGATATCTATTCTATGCTACCCAATCCCACTTCAAATCATCCGGCACAGTCAAATGAATTCCATTAAAAAAACCTCCAATGAGGAGGTTTTTTCTTTCCGGAGATATTAATTAAACATTTGCCCAAACTGGTAAACCGTAAATATAAGAATAAGAGTTGAAGATGATGTTACCACTACTTCCAGTATATCTATTGTATCCATTCCATTTCCCTCCTATTTTTATTGTTCTATTTTTATACTTCATGATGCGAATTTTCATCAAGAAAACTTTAATGAAATAAGTAAAAAATTATGAAAATATTCAGTATTAAAAAAACCTCCCAAAGGAGGCTACAGCTTATACAGATCGGTAAATCAGGTTAAATGGGAATAGTAATATAGGTTCTTTGTAGGTGGGAAAAAATCATCATCCCAAAAATTAAAAATGTGAGTGCAATAGTTGTAGAGGAATAGATTCGCAATTTATTAACTTATAGTGTGTATAAGTGCAACAAGTTACAGGATTTATGTTACAAAAGCAAACAAATTATTGTTTTTAAATATTTTTTCAATATCCAACTTTAAGAATCATTCAAAAATATTCTCTTGTAGACATCAGCAAAATGATCTTTTAGATCTATTTCGTGTGAAATCGAGCCGTAACTCATCTTTTAGAATCGCGAATGCAGAAGCGTTCGTAAATTACCAATAACTCTTTTAAGCGAATCATAATATTATCCATAGCGACTAGTTTAGTACGCCTTAAAACCGTTCGACTTAAGTTTTGCTATTTACTCAGCTCATCATAACAAAACTGTAAATCTTTTTTAGCTTGTATACGAACTGTCACGGTTACTCTCAATATGAAAAGAAAAGCCCCGCCAATAATGCATATTGAGCGGGGCTTTATGTGCCGTAATACGTCTGGCAATTTGGATAACTATTTTACTTCTCTCAAGCAATCACGGCACACTTTGCTTGTTCACCATCAACCGTGTAATTAATCTCTGTAGCACCATGAAGACCCAATAAACACATTAAAAAATGGAGCATACTTTTTTCCTAAAATAAAAAGGCTCACTTAAAACTATATGAGCAAACTAAATGAGCCATACTTAATATTTCAAAGTAAATTTAAGAAACTACAGCGCTTTTCTATATTTTTTATATACCGTTAGAAAAATAAAAAACATACTAAAACTTTAAAAAATACAGAAAATAGTTCAAATATTACAAAAGTTTAACTAATGATATTTTAATACATAAAAAAGCCCGCTTAATCGGGGAATTAAGCGGGCCAGTATTCTGTTTACCATTTAATTATTTTTACTGCTTTAACTTCTTGGAGTAGTAAAAAATATAGCACCAAAAATTTATGACAAAGTATAGCGAATATAGAGAAACCGTTTATTCTCGTCCATTTTGAGTAATTTTTCTTTTCAGGATGAAATTTTTTTTAATTTATTACGATTAATTTAATGATTCGCATACGTAAAAAGTAATTTAACTGCATTTTAACATTTTTAGTCAATGGCAGTGAAGGTCTGATAAAGATGATTCAAAAACTTTAGCAGTTAGAGATGCTGAGATTTTTATTCTAGCCCCTTGCAGAGAGTTCTTAGAAAGGCAGACGTTATTATTGAGGATGACTAAACTACTGAGGAATCAGTGCCTATTAACTTTGGGTAAGAAAACTTATTTGGAAAGTTACTTTTACTTTTCAAAATACTTCTTGCAGCCTTCAAAAAATTCTTCATTAAAATTCATGGCCGGATCATCTTTATCATCATCACACTGGTCTACCGACTTAAGCGTGTCCTGCGCATAACGATAACCATTGTATTGTTCAGTTCCTTCTTTGAAACCACCAAATTCTTCTGGTCTCATTGAAGATTGAAAATATAAAAAGGTTGCAATACCTATAATGGCTAAAACAGCACTTATGATTTTGAATGGTTTTAAGTTCATTTTATTTATTGTTTACCTCTGCAGGAAATAAAGACCCATAAAAACAATTGCGCAGTTTATCTATTAAAAATTTAAAGCAGTAAAAGCCCTGAATACCTGAATTCAAGGCGAATAAAGCAAGGTTTATCTCGGTTGCTTTTGCGGATTTTGAGGGTGCTGATTGGGCTGCTTCTGTGGATTAGATTCCTGAATGTGCTGATTCTGCTGATCCGACTGTGGCTGATTCGATTGCTTCTGTTGATCCGGCTGCTGATTATGCTGACTTTGCTGCATTGGTTGCTGATTAGCCATTTTATTTGTATCCTATTAGTGATTAGAAATACTCATTACGACTTTTCACTCTACTCCTTAAATTTTATTATCCTATCTTGCATCTGTTTCAATTTCTTTCCATGTAAGCTTAACCAATATATATTATTGATTTAAAATATATTATTTAAATTTAAATTCACATTATTTACTGAAAGCACTAGAAGTATTAATTTGATTAATGAGTTATTTCTAAGCTCAGTAACTCATCGTTGTTTTAACCCAATTCCATAAATAAACAAGAAAAAATCCTGCCAATCTTTATTATTTAGCAGGATTTTATTGGACTTCCAACTCATTGAAAAAGTTATTAATCGGCTTTACCACATTTTCGGCATTCGTGAGTATATCCATGCTTATGGTTCCAGTTAAATTCATAAACATGAAAGCAGAATAGTTTACGAAGGGAATTAAGCATACTGTTGTCTCCACGAAATTATAGTGGGCGCACCCTCTATAATGACTTCATAATGATTTGACTAAAACATACCTCAGGATGAGGTTATATAAATTTCAACTAATTTCTATTATCTATTTTCCAGATATAATGAATTAAACTCATTGGCAAAAAATTCCTTATATCAATTAATCTAAACAAACAATCATATTATCAAGATAGGCTATATATTCTTTTTTTAAAGACAACACGGAACAGGAAACATAAAATTATTTTAAACTCTACGCATTAAATCAAAGCTTTTCAATTCAATAATTAAGCACAGATCAGGCTTGGTACACTCCACCCTTCTAGTTTTCCTTAAACGCGATATGATTAAAGTTCTAAAAATGCCTGGTATTTATAGAAATGGTTCTAGATTTGTAAGATTGATTATTTTTGCTGATTATTTTTGGTTTAATGAGGAGGAATAAAAATAAAGAGATCGCTCATGTGTGCAAATTTTGAAGCAATAAAAAGAAATAGAGCATTTCTTCTGGATCTTCCGGAGCCTCCATTTGAATTTCCAAATGATATTTTCCCTTTATATGACGCGCCAATTTTAATGCATGGCGCAGATCAACCCGAATGGGATCTGGCCAAATTTGGCCTTATTCCTTTTTGGGCCAAAGAGTTAAAATACGGTCGTCATACCTATAACGCAAGAACTGAAAGTGTGGCTGAAAAGCCGAGTTTTCGACATGCATGGCATAAAAACCAGTTTAGCCTCGTTCCTGTTGAAACAATTTTTGAACCCAAATATATAGATGGAACACCGCATTGGTATGGAATTTCTCATGAGGACGGACTGCCTTTTACACTTGCAGCGATCTATGAAAATACGGTAATCGACAATAAACAGGTCAGATCAATGAGCTTGCTCACCATCAATGCGGATCGTCATCCATTTATGAAGCAATTCCATAAACCTAATGATGAAAAGCGTTCTATTATTGTGATACCTTAAGACAATAGAATGGATTGGCTAAATTGCAACGCTAGTGAAGCAAATCAATTCTTCTTTGAAATGAAAGATGAATATGTGGCAACGCCCAAACAGCGCAAGTCAGAAAAACGCCAGTAGTAGTATTCCAGTAATAGTATTTTTGATACATAAGAGCTTTAAAAGCTCTCAGTTCCGTCATATGAATTATGCTGTTCATTCAATAAATAAGGGCTTATTACTATAAAAGATCTCAACTATGAGCTTTGAATCATCAGATCAAAACACCAGCAATCATTTTTAAATGATTATTTCATTTTCAATCATTTATAAAATTAAATAAAGAATCTATTCAGCGTTCAACACTATAAAACCTAAAATCTTAGGTTGAAATTATAATTCTCTACTCAAGTATACTTACTTAATGAAGAAGGCAGCCATTCTCTTATTGCATTTCCCCGGGTGAGTGAGATTAAAGATAATCAAGTTCTTCTTCATGTAGCCTCAGAAGAAGTAAAAAATAATTGGGATGCTGCTTAAATTAGATATAACCATTTAGCGAGCAAGCCCTATTTGGAAGGGCTTGTTTTTAGCTTGCTGTATTATATTTTAAGTGAGATCAACAAGAATAACCTTCACCACTAACAGTCCATTCTATTGATTAAAATACTGCTTACAGCCTTGCAAAAAATCAGGATTAAAATTCATGGCGGGATCATCTCTTTCATCATCGCACTGATCTATAGACTTCAGTTGATTGTCTTGGGCATAGCGATAACCATTGTATTGTTCAGTCCCTTCCTTAAAGCCACCAAACTCTTCGGTTTGTAAAAAATATTGAAATGCACAAAATACAGAGATACCAAGAACCGCTAGAACAGAGCTAAGTATTCTTAATTGTTTTGAGATCATTTTTATTTGCCCTATGAGCTTTATAAAAATACAAATATATATGATTCTGTTGGAATTTTCTTTAATTTTTCATCGCCACTAAGTTTATTTAATAATGATTTATCAGTTATGATTCAAAGTTCAATTTTTTAAAATCTAATTACATAATTATATTTTTTATTAATTTATATATAGCTTTTATATTTACAGTCGACAGAATAATCTAAATAAATTATATTAAACATCTATTTAAAATGATCTTTACATACCCATACTTCTCCATCTATACGGACACGATCAGGCCCAATTAATTCTAATTTTTTACCATAATAATTGGTAAGATTTATAAAATTTCCATTTTTATCATAATTAGCCCAAACACCTCTTTGAATATCAGGACTTTCCAGTTTATAAAATGTGACTAATTTTTGCGGATAGGTTGTTGTCATGTTCATTTTACATAACCCTTTAATCGGTGAAATCGAGAAGATCTTGGTCTATAAAAAATCCCTCGGGTAGAATTTAAAGCCCATTGATAAGTCCCCATAATTCTAATTAATCTTTCATTTACACTTTTACGGTTTTAATATGCATAATTTATTCCTGTTATCCTGTTGAAAGAGGCCTAGCCCCCTTTCAACATACTATTGATATAATAAGCTATTTTATTTC
Organism: Acinetobacter sp. F16; assembly: GCF_052712855.1. Lineage (NCBI taxonomy): Bacteria > Pseudomonadati > Pseudomonadota > Gammaproteobacteria > Moraxellales > Moraxellaceae > Acinetobacter > Acinetobacter sp. F16. The sequence continues at coordinate 217,466 of NZ_JBRATK010000001.1, read as the reverse complement.
TCGCTCTGTGCTGGCTTTTCAGGCGATCGTTTCTCATTATTCCTATGGTCATGCTCCGGTAAGTGGTGAGGCTGTTTTATGGGTTGATTTCGTTGATTAGTAGATTCCGGTGGATTCTGAGATTTCGATTTAGACATAATAGTATCCTTGCTGGTCATTTCACTTAATGACAATATCAGTCCAATTATTAATCACAATATCAGCATATACTGAAGCTAAGTTAATAAAAATAGCGATGATGTATCAAAATATAATATAAAAATAAAAGTATATTTATAAAATTAAATATTATTATCAAATAACCTATTAGTGAATAAATAAAGATAGAAAAATTAATGATTCTTAAATCAAATATAGATAAAAATAACTTAATATAAATTTTTAGCGATGTAAATTATTTGTGATCATAATTTAAAAATAAATATATAAATCACTTTTAAAAAAATATAATGTTTTAAAAATATAAAATTACATAACCAAACAAATTCTATATATTCAATATGTTAATTATCGGCAACACTACTCAAGTCGCCTAATAAAACATGAATAAGGATAAAAAATGTCTGATAAAATCCCAACAGTTTCTAATTTTGAATTAAATCGTTATCTTGGCACGTGGTATGAAATAGCCCGCTTGCCCATGAAGCATCAACCAGAAGATAGTACGGATATTTCTGCTGTTTATAGCTTAAATGAAAATGGCACAGTTCGGGTGCAAAACCGCTGCTTAGATAAGGACAAAGCTTTAGATGAAGCCATTGCGGAAGCCACTATTGTGGATGGACCAAATGGCAAACTTGAAGTGAGTTTTCTGCCTGAAGGTTTACGCTGGATTCCCTTTACCAAAGGCGATTATTGGGTTTTAAAAATTGACGCTAATTACAACACAGTCCTGGTGGGTGAACCTGACTTAAAATACTTGTGGCTCCTTAATCGCGATGTAACCTTGGATGAAGCGACCAAACAAGAATATTTAACTTATGCGGAAAGCTTGGGCTATGATTTATCTGAACTCATTCACACTGTACATACAGGGCATAAAACAGCCTAAAGTGCTTTAATAAAACTCAGTGAATAAAGTTCAGTTCAATAAAAAAGCACCCTAAGGTGCTTTTTTATACAGCATATTTTTAACTAATTAAACATTTGCCCAAAGGCATAAATCACTAGCATCAACATCAGCACAGATGAGGAAGTTAATAATAATTCTAGTGTGCTCATCATATACCACTCCCCTATATAAAGTGGATTACTTTTTATACCCTTATAATACTCACCAATAAATGACAAAAAGTGACAAAAAGTGCTCAAAACCATACAAAATTGTAAAAATTAATTTCTTTAGAATGTCTAAAAAATAAATTTATTTGTAATTGAAAAGATATAAATAAACCTTCAAATCCTCTAAACCGCAAATCACATGCACTCTTGCACAAATAAAGAAATATCACTGATCGTTAAATGATGAGTGAGAAGAGACTTTTTATTGATACAAAACAGCAATTGTAAATAGATGAGCAGATAGCAAAAAACCGCCATCAAGGCGGTTTTTAATTTGGATCAGTGATTATTTAAATGTTTAATTCACACGTGAGGTGAATCGGAACATTTCATTAACACCTGTATAGAAGCTACGACCATCAAGGTTCAAATCAATTTCAACACCAGACTGAAGCATTACTCTTTTACCAACTTCAACCCATTTAAACCCATCGCGAGTACTTTGCATTTTTTTTGAAGGTACCAGCGATACAATAATTTCACTACCGTTTACAGATTTTGCTACTAAATTTTCAATTATATTCAACATTTACACCAATTTTTTCAACACATACAGAAACGCCACCATTGGCATTTCAAAATAACAACCTTTACTTTGATAATTCAGATTAAATAAGACTTATATCAATTTAAAAAAAGAACACTTTCATGTCATTTTTATTGTTGAGATGATTATAACAGAAATACTGATTTAAATACTAACTATTTATCAGTATGACCAATGACAATTGCATCAAAACATTTCAAAGCTTTAACTCATAACTCAATCTCACATTTTTAAATTTAGTAATGTTGCGCAATTAAATAGTCTGCAATCAACCGTGCCGACCATGATTGCGTATGGTTTACGCCCTCATAGAAACCACAATGGCTCCCCTTTTTCGTGGTCACCACCATAATATTCGACATCTGTTGAATGGCTTCTTTATAAGGGGCAAAATTTTGAATATGGCAAACTGGATCATCCTCTGCATTTAAAATCATCAATGGAATTTTGACATTTTCAAAGACCAGGATCGGGTTAGTTGCCTGATTATAGTCTTCAAAGCTGCTATAGCCCGCCAGTTCAAAACACTGATATTGAAATTCTAACAGGCTGGTACTCGCCAGCACCTGTGCTAAAGATGCCGTTTTTTCCCAGGTTGTCGTATAAGGATAAATAAAAGATTTAAACAGTTTTCTGGTCATGACCTTGCTGTAAAAAGGATGGACATTTTTAAAGCCATGTTCAGTGTCATAGCCCGGGCAAAGTGCAAACGCGGCTTTAAAGGGCGTTTGTTTACCTTCTTCACCCAAATAGCGCACCAGCAATCCGGTACCTGCAGATGAACCTACGGCATACAAAGGAGAATCTGGAAATTTTGCTTGAATATGCTGAATTTGTTCACGCAAATCATCAGTTGAGCCAAAGATAGAAATTTTGGGGATCGGCATGGGTAAATTGGCATGACCACGGCGCAAACACAGCGCTACACGCCAACCTGTATACCTATTTAAGTCACGTACCAGTTCCGACATACTTTCAGGTGTGCCAGTCAGGGTATGCATTAATATAATGGTCGGAGTGTCTGGCGGAAGATCATGCCCATACCAAGCTATACCGGTGATACCGCCATCAGACATATGCAACTGTTCAATGGCATCATATTTAAGCTGAATGGTTTTCTTTTTAATCAAGTCAAAATACATCAAATGCAAATGCGTATTTGACAACCACGGCGTTGGGCGATATTTCTGTTTCAGTTGCGGTAAAACATCGAGCATCTGCCGTGCTTCACCTTGTGGATGGAAATACAGCGTAGGGAATTCTGCACCTGTAATCTGGTCGATCACTTCTTGTGCCAACAGACTGATTTTTTTCACTAAAAATTTCATATTCGCTCCACCTTAAAAATGATGCAACTGAAAATATTCAGTAAATGCCACTCCATGACTGTTTATATCTATATCCCTACTATATCACCCTAATTTATGCTTTGGGCAAAAAAGCAGCCATGCGTTGTCCCATCTGCGCAGCCAATGCTTCCAGACCGCTCTTTGGACGAAGCATCACTTCAAAATCAATAATTTGACCTTGTTGATTAAACTGAATCATGTCTATGCCTTTAAGTTTCTTTGCACCGACATTGGCAGAAAATTCCAGTACCACATTCAGTCCATCTTCTGAATAAAATTCACGGTGATAAGTAAAGTTTTCGAAAATCTGAATGACATTGGTCAAAATAAAAAAAACCACTTGTTTACCCGGATAAGGCTGATACGCCACCGGTGAACGAAAAACCACATCTTCAGTAAGCAGCTCATTCAAGATAGACATATCACCTGTTTGTAGCATTTCATGCCATCGTTGCACCGATGCTTGTGTCGTTGTTAAAGCCATTTTTATTTCCTTTATTTAAATCCATTTTTGAATTCTATTTATTCCCAATTTAAAACCTAAGTAAATTCCCTCTCCTTTTAGGAGAGGGTCAGGGAGAGGTCTATTTATTTTCTAAATCACTGCCGCCAAATCGGCACCTTGACGAATTGCGCGTTTCGCATCCAGTTCACCGGCTTCTTTGGCACCCCCAATCAAATGTACATTTTTGCCAGCCGCTTGAAGTTGATCAAACATCGCAGTAAAGGGTTCCTGACCGGCGCAGATCACCACATGATCCACTTCTAAAACAGTAGGCTGACCATTCACTAAGATATGTAAGCCTTGATCATCAATCTTTTCATAGCTTACACCTGCCACCATTTTCACATCACGGTGTTTTAAACCGGTACGGTGAATCCAGCCCGTGGTTTTACCCAAGCCTGCACCCACTGATTTTGCCTTACGCTGCAATAAATAGATTTCACGATTGGATTGTTCGACTTCAGCTGCTTTCAAACCACCGACATTTTCATAGGTGGTATCAATGCCCCATTCATTATAGAATTTTTTAGGATTCAGGCTTGCGCTGTCTCCTTCATGGGTTAGATATTCAGCCGTATCGAAACCGATACCTCCCGCACCAATAATCGCGACACGCTGACCGACTGGCTTGCGTTCTTTTAATACTTCCAGATAAGTCAGCACTTTAGGATGGTCAATCCCTTCAATCTCTAAATGACGTGGAGTCACACCGGTTGCGACGACGATGTCATCAAACTCTGATGCGCTAAGTTCCTCATAACTCGCCTGATGGTTTAGACGTAACTGGATATTGGGCAGTAATTCAATTCTGCGTTTGAAATAACGTAGAGTTTCATAGAATTCTTCTTTGCCCGGAATGGTTTTAGCAATATTGAACTGACCACCAATTTGATTGGCCGCTTCAAAGATAGTCACCTGATGCCCACGTTCTGCCGCATAGGTGGCAAAGCTTAACCCCGCCGGACCTGCACCAATCACCGCAATGTTTTTAGCCACAGTGGATTCTTTAAAGATCAGTTCCGTTTCATAACAAGCCCGTGGATTGACCAGGCAAGTGGCTATTTTCATCGAGAAAATATGATCTAGACAGGCCTGGTTACAGCCTATACAGGTATTGATTTCATCACTACGGCCTTGTTCTGCTTTTTGCACAAAGAATGCATCGGCAAGCATTGGACGCGCCATGGAAATCATATCAGCATGACCAGAAGCCAGAACATGCTCTGCCATTTCTGGGGTATTAATGCGGTTTGAGGTAATCAGTGGAACCTTGACCAAACCTTTGAGCTTTTCGGTTACCCAAGTAAATGCAGCGCGCGGCACTTTGGTGGCAATGGTCGGAATTCGTGCTTCATGCCAGCCAATCCCGGTATTAATAATGGTTGCACCGGCTTTTTCAATTTCTTTTGCCAGTTGCACGACTTCATCAAAAGTAGAGCCGCCTTCAACCAGATCTAGCATCGACAAACGATAAATAATAATAAAATTTTCACCGACTGCTTCACGGGTACGGCGGACGATTTCAATCGGGAAACGAATCCGGTTTTCATAGCTACCGCCCCATTCATCATCACGATGATTGGTCCGTGCAGCAATAAATTCATTAATCAGATAACCTTCCGAGCCCATGATTTCTACGCCATCATAGCCTGCATATTGTGCCCACTTGGCACAGTGAGCAAAATCTGCAATGGTCTGATTCACTTCTGCTGTAGTCAAAGCATGCGGTTTGGTTGGATTAATCGGTGCTTGAATGGCAGACGGCGCGACCAGATCAGCCTGATAAGAATAACGGCCAGTATGTAAAATCTGCATGGCTATTTTGCCGCCTGCATCATGCACGGCTTGAGTAATCACTTGATGCTTTTCCGCTTCTTCACGGCTGTCTAATTTAGCGCCACCGGCAAAGGTCAAGCCTGCATCATTCGGTGAAATTCCCCCAGTCACAATTAGCCCCACACCGCCTTGAGCACGTTCAGCATAAAATGCAGCCATACGATCATAACCACCGGGTGCTTCTTCCAAGCCCACGTGCATGGATCCCATCAAGACACGGTTTTTAAGCGTGGTAAAGCCTAAATCTAAAGGTGCTAATAAATGAGGGTAATTAGACATATGATCTCCTTGGCGTGCCATTTGAGCTGGCGAATAGGGTGCTTAATGCAACTTGTTGCATAATTTATATTCTAGATTTGATTTTTATGCAACATGTTGCATAATGATCTGGTAAATTTTTACTGACTGAGTCGTTTATGTCTTTAGCCCATGTTTTATTGACCAGCTTAATTGAAAAACCCAGTACGGGAATTGATTTAGCACGTCGCTTTGACCGTTCCATGGGCTTCTTCTGGAATGCAACGCATCAGCAGATTTACCGTGAACTGAGTGGCATGCAGCAAAAAAACTGGATCTCAACCCTTGAAGAGCATGACTCGACCAGTCGAAAAAAAACCTATCAAGTTGAGAAACTGGGCCGTACTGAATTAGCAGACTGGATGGTCAAACAAAGCCCACCTGCCCAGTTACGTGAAGAACTCATGGTGCGTCTGCGTGCAGAAGCTCAACTGGGCGGCAATACTGTACTGCCTGAACTGGAACGGCATCTGATTTTACACAAAGAAAATCTAAAAATTTACCAAACTATTTTTGCAAAAGATTTCGCCAATGGGCAAGATCAGGACCGAACCCAGTTTATTCATAAAATGATTCTGCAACTTGGAATTGATCTGGAAATGGGCTGGATTTCGTGGTTAGAAAGCATGATTCCACAATTAAAAGCATTCGATCAACAATAATAAACCAGGAAAACAACCATGTCACATTACCGTATGCCTGATGGCGAACAACTTTCTGTCCGCGAATTTGGCCAAGGACAGCCCATATTGGTTCTGTCAGGTTTGGGCATGCAAAGTTGGCAATGGCTTCCTTTCTTGTATCCCCAAGCCAAGAACCATAAATTCATTATTCCAGACTGGCGTGGCTTTGGTGGCTCACAGCACTGCTGCATTCCTGAACTGGATGCCATTTCCAGTCATTGGCGTGATATAGACAGCTTGATTGAACAACTTGAATTAGATCAATTCTCGGTGATTGCTTATTCCATGGGTGCAACCACGGCCATGCATGGCATGCATTACGGTAATTTAAATACAAAATTAACCCGTTATCTGCATATTGATCAAACACCAAAAATTTCGGTGGATGAAACTTGGCAATACGGTTTATTTAGTCAGCAACAGCCTAAATTTAAACAGCTCTTGGCAGAGATTTCACAGCTCCTTGCCTCAAAACCTCATGCACTTCAGTTATCTGATCTAGACCTAGCATCCCGACAACATTTATTGGAGCTCTGGTTTGGCTTTCTTGAGCTTCAAGCGAGCAATAAAGTTGCACCTTTAGTGGTCAAAATGGCATTAAAACAGCCAAAATTACAGTCCCTTGTTTTACCGATGCAGCGTTTGGACTATTTGGCCTGGTATGTGAATAATTATTTACATCATCAAGAAGACTATCGTGATGCCATTGCACAGCTTGCTTGCCCCAGCACTTTTTTTATTGGTGAACAATCCAGGCTATATCCTGCAGCAGGGCAAAAAATAATTGCCAATAGCGTAAAAAACTCCAAACAGATTATCTTTGAAAAATCTGGGCATACGCCGTTAATCAGTGAACCGATCAAATTCGGCCGCGAAATTGCTCAATTTCTAAAACAAGGCAATTTAATAAAGTAGTTAAATTAAACAATTAAATAGAGTCATTCACTATCGATCAATATTAAAAAATCTGACGATCATACTTGATGGCTTCTAGGTCATAGACTTGATAAACACTATCCAATAATGAACGGATATATTCACTGTGATCAGCGTTCCGGATAATCAAAAAGACCGGACTGACGGCGTCATCATCCAATATAGGAATATAATTCAGATGCTTAAACTGCACGGTTTTGGCGCTCTCAGGAACAATGCACAGCCCTTCGCCTGCAGCCGCCAAACCTAAAGCCAGTTGAATATCTTCAACCACAGTTAAATTTTTAGGCTCTAAACCATATTCTGAAAATAGACCTTTCATTTGGGCTGAAAAACTCGGTTTGGGTAGATTCGGATACAACAACACATGTTCCTCAACAACTTCTTCGAGTTTGACCCCTTGTTTTTTTGCAGCAAGCGCATGACTTGAATGCACGGCGACCATCAATGGTTCTTCACGCAATAAAATTCGCTTGATTGCAGGATCAGAAATTCTAACCCGACCAAAACTGGCATCAATCCGTCCCTCTTTAAGCGCGTCTATTTGCTCCATCGCATTCATTTGAACCAGTTTGATTTTCAAATACGGCTGTTGCTGGCGAAATAAATAAACCACTCGGGGTAATAATCCATACAACAGTGAACCGCCAAAACCAATGGTAATGGTTTTTTTGATAATGCCTTCACGCATGGTGATCGACTTCATCTGGTCCGCACTGGCTAACAGCTTGACCGCTTGCTGATAAAAGAAATACCCCACAGCAGTAGGCTTTAACGGGCGACTTCCACGCTCAAACAGCAAAGCGCCCAGCTCAGTTTCAAGATTTTGAATTTGACGGCTTAAAGGAGGCTGGGCAATAAACAGTTTTTCAGCAGCCTTGGTAAAGCTCTGCTCCTCAACCACTGCTACAAAATAGCGTAAATGCCTTAATTCCATGACATTTTTCCTTTATTCAAATCCATATATTTATAAAAAGCCATCATAAGAATGGAGAAATCCAGCCTTGTTTTAACTCAAAGCAGCCACCCATCAAATTAAAGAAAAGCCCTGTATATAGATATTCCACTTTAGCCTTGCTATCTCAATGATATAGACAATTAAAATCTGAAAAATTAAATTGACAAACTGAAACGATAAACCTTTAATCCTATATATTGTTGCATAAATGGAATTCTCACATGCTGTCTGATCTTGATGATTTTTATTGCTTTGCCTTGGTGGTTGAACATGGGGGTTTTAGCGCAGCAGAACGCGCAACCGATATCCCCAAATCAAAACTCAGTCGTCGCGTTTATAATCTGGAAGAGCACTTGGGGGTTCGATTAATTCAACGCAGTTCACGCCATTTCGCAGTGACAGACATTGGCATGAATATTTATCGCCATGCACAAGTCATGATGAATGCTGCGCAAGCCGCCCATGACCTGGTTGATCATCTGAGTACCCAGCCACGCGGCTTGATTAAGGTCAGTCTACCTGTCTCCATCGCACAGAATGAAATTGCCAAGATTCTGCCTCAATTCCTCAAGACCTATCCTGAAATCAAAATTCAGCTCATTGTCAGTAACCGCCGTGTTGACGTCATCAATGAAGGTATTGATATCGCATTACGTGTTCGTTCAAATTTAGATGAGGATCCAAGTCTGGTCTTACGAAAATTTGAAAATATCGAACAGCACCTATTTGCCAGTCAGGCTTATCTGAATGAATTTGGTGAATTAAAACAACCGGAAGATTTAAGCCAGCATCAAATTCTGAGTATGGTAGATGAACATCTAGATCAGCATATTGTGGTACATGATGAAAAAAACAATCAGAAAAAAATCAAGGTGAATCCCATGGTGATGGGTTCTGATTTAATGATGCTGGCGCAACTCACCAGACAAAATTGCGGGATTGCCTTATTACCAGACACCATTGTGCAAGACTACGTCCAAAGCGGTGAACTGGTTCGTGTACTTCCGAACTGGAAAGCGCCCCATGGTATTTTCCATGCCGTTTATCCATCTCGCCGTGGACTACTGCCTGCTGTGCGTGTCTTTATCGACTATTTAGTTGAACAGCTCAGCAAACATTAACTTTTTGATCATTAGATAGTAAGGGATGATGGCTGAATATTTAAAGTGACCTGCTGACAAATTTCAGTCATCTCTGCACAGGACAAAAAATGATATTGATAAACAAAGCATGAAATATCACTTGATGTAATTAAAATTTTAGGCAAAAAAAAGCTTACCCGAGGTGGGTAAGCCTATAAACTTTGAAAAAGAAACTACAGCTAGAATCTATATGTATATAGTACAAAATAAATACAGTTAAATCTAATATTTAAAATATCTTACAAAAAAATATGAGAAATTATTTTTTAAATTAAAACAAATACTTAAATTTATAACTAATCGTTTTTAAAACTTTATTAGTATACAAAATAGACTGCCTTTTACTTAAGTATAAAACAATCTATTTCATTTAAATCATATCTATTAAATTGTAGGATAAGAACCTGTACCTTCGGGCCAAGGGGATAAAAGCTCAAAACCGGTGTCTGTCACAGCAACCATATGTTCCCATTGTGCAGTCAAAGAGCGATCTGCTGTAACCACTGTCCAGCCATCTTTAAGTTCTTTCACACGCGGTTTACCGGCGTTGACCATCGGTTCAATGGTAAACACCATGCCTTTTTTAAGTATAAGTCCCTGACCCGGTTGGCCATAATGCAAAACATTCGGTTGTTCATGATAAACCTTACCAATCCCGTGACCACAATATTCACGCACAATGCTATAACCTTCACGATGCGCAACCGACTGAATGGCAAAACCGATATCACCCAGCGTTGCACCCGGTTTTACCGCATGAATACCTGCAACCATCGCTTCATAGGTGGTTTCAACCAGTTTTTTAGCTTCTGGTTTAACTGTACCCACATAATACATACGGCTGGTATCGCCAAAATAACCATCTTTAATAATCGCAACATCAATATTGATAATGTCACCCTCTTGCAAAATGGTATTTGGCGATGGAATACCGTGACAAACCACTTCATTGGGTGAAATACAGGTGGTTTTGGTATAACCATAATAGCCAACATTGGCTGGAATCACTTTTAAAGTGTTTACAATGAAATCATTACAAATGTCATCCAGATATTCTGTACTTACGCCCGGCTTGACATACTTCCCTATCATTTCTAAAACCTGAGCAGCCAGACGCCCGGAAATACGCAGTTTCTCGAGATCTTGCTCAGTTTTAATGGTAATAGTGGAAGCTTTCATTGCATCATCCTCATAAATAAGGCTTATGATTATAAACCTTTTACCATTTTTTTGTTTAATTACAGTGCATAAAGCGAATAGCACCGTAATCTTAGGACTTTAATGACTGATTTTTATACACTTAAACTGTCATTACAAAAAAAATAAAATAGTACGTAAATATTTAAAAATGCACACTATTTTTTAATATTCTCTAATTTTCATTCAATAATCAATAATATAAATCAACCTCAATTCAGCTTTATATTCATAAATTAATATATCAATATAAATAAAAGCCATAACCTAAATAAAATAAGGTACCCAAATGCTTTTCTATCCTCTAAAATTGCCTCTTTTGGTCAATCCATCTCCCCTCTATGACAAGTCTCCGTACAAGAGATATTATTGCCTTAGGTTTCATGACATTTGCACTTTTTATTGGTGCAGGCAATATTATCTTTCCTCCGATTGTCGCTCAACAAGCGGGTGAACATGTATGGTTAGCTGCTTTAGGTTTTCTCATTACCGCAGTTGGTCTGCCTGTTATCACCATTATGGCGCTGTCACGTGTAGAAGGATCCATCCAAAATTTAAGTTCTCCTTTAGGTAAAATCGCAAGTCTGATTTTAACTGTCGTGTGTTACTTAGCGGTTGGCCCTTTATTTGCAACTCCACGTACAGCAACGGTTTCTTATGAAATCGGTTTTTCTTCTTATTTTGGTACAGAAAGTAGCAGTCTGCTCATTTACAGTGCAATTTATTTTGCCGTTGTGACTGTTGTGTCTTTATACCCAAATAAATTGCTTGATACTGTAGGTCACTTCCTTGCACCTTTAAAGATCATTTCTTTGGCTGTGTTGGGTATTGCCGCATTTGCAATTCCTGCCGGATTCATTCCACCTGCAATTGACAATTATGTGACTGCTCCTGTTTCTGAAGGTTTCGTTAATGGTTATTTAACCATGGACACTTTAGGCGCATTGGTCTTTGGTATTGTCATTATTCACGCGATTCATTCACGTGGCGTAACAGACAAGAAACTGGTGACGAAATATGCAGTAATCGCTAGTTTGATTTCTGGTGTAGGTTTAACGCTAGTTTACTTAAGCCTGTTCAAATTAGGTTTAGGCAGTCACGATGTTGCTCCAAATGCAGCAAATGGTGCAGTGATCCTGCATGCATATGTACAACATGCGTTTGGCGATATTGGCTCGCTATTCTTAACCGGAATGATTTTCCTTGCCTGTATGGTTACAGCCATTGGTCTCACCTGTGCATGTGCAGAATACTTCTCTGGACTGACTAAAATTCCTTATAAAATCTTGGTTTTTGTTTTGGTTGGCTTCTCGTTCATCATTTCAAACTTGGGTTTAACCAAACTTATTGCAGTGTCTGTACCTGTTTTAAGCGCAATTTATCCACCAGCCATTGTGGTTATTCTGCTCAGCTTCTTCTGGAAGTTTTTCAATAAACCTGCTTACGTTGTTGCGCCCGTAACCGCGATTGCATTTTTATTTGGCATATTGGATGGACTTAAAGTTGCAGGTTTCAATTTGCCTGACATCATTCAACATTTACCTTTAAATGCACAAAATTTGGCATGGCTTATTCCATCCACCATTGTGCTGATAATTGCTATTGTGATCGACAGAGTTAAAAAGTAACCGAAAGCTGAGGTCATTAAAATCAAGTTTTACCCAAACATGATTTTAAGCGTGATCAATAAAACATCGTGTTTTACCCAAACAGAGTTTTATTGTTTACATCTCTTATTGGCACAGTTTCCGGTTGTATACATTTTAATGTAAAAATATTAAGCGATGATTCATCGTTGTTTCCGCAAAATCTTCTATTTCTCCTTCTCCATACTGAATTACATACATGCTACTGGCATCAATATTGCTTTTTATATATCTCTATCTACTATTATCGAATAAAGCTTATTTACTGCATAGTTAAACCATGAACAATAGTTATTTCAGGGCCTGAAAATACATATTTTTTGTATTTTAAATAGGATTCATCTCTGGTTTTATGCATTAACATGCTTTTATTACAAAATAATGACAATAGCTATTGAAACAACATTAAATAAGCAGTACAACAATAGAGACTAATCTGACTAAAACAATTAGGTTTAAGTCAAAAACAACAGGAGGGGTGGAGATGTTATCAATACATTTCAATAAAGAAGTCTTCATTAACGCTCTAAAAGCAAATAAGAACATGGTCACCTATTTGAGTACGACTGCTGCTCTGCTCGTGACACTTATTATTCATGGTTTGATTCAAGACAATTTAAAACCTGAATACTTTTTATATGCTTTTATTGTTTCAGTTGCCTTTTATATTTGGGCTTTGGTCGATCAAAAGTATCGCCAACAGAAACAAATTAACACTACAGAATAAAAGATGGGTGACTATCACCCATCTTCAGAAAAGAAAAAACAGAAAAGAAAAACCCAAAAATTATAAATATTATTTAGTTAAATACTCTTAATCACAATCCATTCAGCCCCATTATTGCTCCCATTAACAACCCTGCTGTCGCGCCTAACTCCCCAATCACCAAAAAAATCATCGCACTGCCGAGTATCCATTTTGGCAAATGCCAACGTCCCATCTGGTGTGGCTGTTTAAACTGGTTGCTGGTATCTTTAAGCCAGCCATGTAAGACATAACTTAAAATTGAAAAACTAAAAAAGAATAGATTGATCAGCACGAAAATTAAGTTAAGCCCCTCAGCCCAGACTGAAAAAAATGCCAGTACTGCAAGAATTAAACTGGCAGGTGCATACAGTAAACTGCTTCTATGCGCGATATCGACGTAATAATGTGCTCGAGCCTGTTCAGAATGGCGTATTTGATAATATTTCCATACCCCAGTCAGCATGCCGACCCAAAGAAAAACACCGCTAAATATGATGGCCAGCGAAACAGACTGATTTAAACTTTCAATGTCCATTGATTTATATCCTTATTTTTAGAGTGCTATTCTGACTTTAAAGTCATGATTTATGCAAGTTTCTTTGTGGAACTTGGGTACAGTAGTAACAAGTTAAATTGAACGCATGTTCTAAATATGAATATTTTTGAAACATTAGAAATCAGCTGTAAAGATGGATATTCTCTCAGTGGACGTTTTTACCCAAAACAAAATTCCAGTCAAAATAATTACCCCGTTTTAATTTGCCCTGCAACGGGGATCACCCAACATTTTTATCAGGCGTTTGCAGAATGGTTGGCTACCCAAGGTTATGATGTTTTAAGCTTTGACTTCCGTGGTATTGGTCGCTCTCTACATGGTCCTGTAAGTAAGTCTGAGGCTAGTATTGTCAACTGGGGACAGCTAGATATTCCTGCGGCAATAGATACCCTGTTATGTAAGACACAATCCGAGCAAGTCATTTTACTGGGTCATAGTGCCGGCGGTCAGCTTTTAGGCATCGTGCCAAATTATCAAAAAGTTGCCAAAGTGATTGCGGTTTCTGGTTCAACTGGACATTTGAAAGGCCTAAAAGGTAAAACCAAACTGCTTGCTCCGGTCATGTTCAATGTCATTTTCCCATTAGCGCGTATTACTAAAGGTTATGGTCCAACCCAAGCCATTGGCATGGGTGAAAACCTGCCTAAAGATGTGGCCAAACAATGGGCGCAATTTTGTAGCAAACCCGGTTATGTCATGAATGCGATGGGTAAAACTGTGTTTGAAGATTATCACGCTGAAATTGATTGCCCCATCACGGTGCTTTGGTCTTCAGATGATGAAATTGCAACGTCTGCAAACGTAAAAGATCTACTGCGCTTATATCCAAAAGCACAGACAGAAATGATCGAGTTAAAGCCTAAAAGTTATGAGCATAAAGCCATTGGCCATATGCTGATGTTTAAAAAATCACATCAGAATTTATGGCCAGTAATTGCACAACAATTGGCTGTTTAAGTCAGATTTAGATGGTTATTTAAAGGCTGCTGTGTTCTAATACACTCAGTATGAGATGAGCCTCTTACAGTATATAGGCTTGACCTGTATACGCCGGCCCCTAACCATGGGGCTTTTTATTGTCTGAATGATTTAAAATGTATTAACATTTAGCCGAAAAATGCAATGATGCTTTGGATCACCACAGCATTCACAATATCAATAAAAAATGCACCACACAGCGGCACGATTAAAAAAGCTTTATGTGATGGACCATAGCTATTGGTCACCGCCTGAATATTGGCAATCGCTGTCGGTGTTGCTCCCATACCAAAGCCACAATGCCCTGCCACTAATACCGCAGCATCGTAATTTTTCCCCATGATTCTAAAGGTCACAATTGCGGTAAATAAAATCAATACCGCTGTCTGCGCCAATAAAATGGTAATGAGCGGACCTGCCAAATCGGCCAGTAACCAGAGTTGCAGTGATAGTAAAGCCATAGATAAATACAGCGATAAAGACGCATTGCCAAATACATCAATGGCACGGTCAAAGATATCAACTTTCAGCACATGCTCCAAGACGTTACGCACAATCACACCTGTGCCTAAAGCCCAGACAAAAGTGGGCAATTCAAACCATCTTCCCTGACTGAAGTCAGTCATTTGATTAGCGACAAAAATACACAGGGCAAACATACCCAAAGTTGACACGGCATTACTGGCTGTAATCAATCGGGTTTTCTTTGGATATTCAAAGGGTGCGGTGTTGATGTGCGATTCGAGCTGTTGTTCATTGGTCTCTTGCGCTACCGTTTCAGCCAGTTGGTTGCGTTTAATCAGGAACTTGGCAACCGGACCGCCCACAAGTCCACCAATAATCAAACCAAACGTAGCACTGGCCATACCAAGGACAATCGCCCCTTCGATCGCATATTGAGATTCCAGAACCTCGCCCCAGGCACCGGCGGTACCATGACCACCAGTTAAAGTGACGGAACCAACAATCAAGCCAATTAGTGGATCAAGTCCAAGTGCTGTGGCTAAACTCATGCCGACAGCATTTTGCACGACTACAAATAAAATGACACAGACCAAGAAGATCAGGAGCGATTTTCCACCTTCTTTCAGTTTCAAAAAGTCTGCACTTAAGCCAACAGAAGTAAAGAACATCAGCATCAGGATGGTTTGAATTTGTGCATCAAATGTGGCACTGATATTAAACAATTTATAGAGAATAAAAGCCGTAATCGCTGCGACTAAACCGCCGATCACTGGTTCAGGTAAGTTATAGTTTCTAAAGAAGCTAATTTTGCTAACAAGATAACGTCCGATAAAAAGAAAAAATACCGCAATTACCAAGGTGCCAAAGGCATCAATTTCAATATTCATAACACTTCCCTATTGGCTTTATTTTTATACATTTTTATTAAAGAAGTAAGAAATCTCAGCTAGAGAAATGTTGTGTAAGTTGTTGTTTTTAGTAATTCACTTTAGGTTCATCAATCTTGATTTATCAAGTTTTATTTTTATAAAAAATACTCAAATCATTTTTCATATTTGAGTAGTGCATTTGAAATCCGTTTAATGATGAATAATTAATTAGGTTTAATATCGTAAACCCAATTTTTTGCTTGTTTTTCTGTGGTAGTTTCACAAACATAGTAGCCGTGATCCCAAGCATCTGGATGAAAAATTTCACGTTTGTGATAAGTGACTTGTCTGGCATTTTCGACACAGACAAAACTATCGCCTTGGTCTTTAACTTGAGTTCCGTTGAGGAAACCGCCAATACAGAGGAATCGGGATTGTTTGGACATTTTTACAATGAATCTCAAATAGTAAGAACTTTAACGAACTAAATAGTTTATTACCACCAAAAAATTTTAGCCCTCTATTTTCTGAGGGCTAAATTAATAAATATTTATTTCGTCCTATACTTATTTTCTAATTCAGCAAAATAGGAACTAATATTAAACTCTTCCTCTTTAATCATCCCCTTAGGAATGTATCCTTTGATATCATACTCTAGAACATAATTCTGAAAATCCTCTCCCATTGGACTAGTACTGTGTATTAGCAATAAAATCTTTTCATACACATTTAACTGTGACATCAATTCCTTTTTATATATTTTCAAGTCATCTTCTAACATATACTTTTTTTGTTCATTAATTAAATCGAAACAGAATAATAAATTTGCAAAATAATGATCTAAGCGTGTTTGATGTCCACCTACTGCTGGGTAGTTTAAATACTCAGAAATTTCTTTACGATATAAGTTATTTTCTGTGATTTTTTTAATTTCTTGTTCCAAGCTAGACAATTTTATATCTTTATTTAGGGCATACTTCTCTCTTACCTTATTTTTTATTTTCCCATCTGTAAAAATATCGAATAATCGTGCTTGTTGCTTTTTGTCTAATTTACCATCATCATCTAATAAATTTTCCACAATATTAAAACTACGCTCACCAAGACCATAGTATAAAAATATATAGCTAACTTTAATAATTTCTATATTATTCAACCCAACGTTCGATAATTTAACCTTTTCTCGGATCTTGAAGAATTCTCTAAAAATTTGAAGAACTGCTTTTTCAGACACATAGTCTCCCTGTTTAAGTTTAAGATCAGAATGCTGACTAGAAATCCTTTTTTCAATTTTCATTTGGGTTAAGTTACTTTTCTGATTTTTCAGCAGATGAAACAAATGATCTTCAAATCTTTGCCTTTCTATCTTTCTTTTTTCATTATAAAACGTAATAAAAACCAAAAATACAGTGATAATAGAAATACTAAGCCCAACTGTTCCTGTCAGATAATCACCAATATATCCTAAATGCACAATATAGTTATCTGCTTGATTAGCTGTAGTGATTACATCATTTTTTAAAATATTTATATCACGGTTTGTCATAAAATCTTCATAATCAGAAGCTTTTTTTATGATGTAAAGAATATCTCTTCCAAAGTAATAATAAATTACTAAAAAACAAAAAATTATAATTAATATAATAAAAAATAAATATACTCTATCTAAATATATAGTTTTAAAAAAATTAAGTATCCCATTTTTTATTTTATAAATCATGAATAGAAACCCAATAAATAATAAAAATATTAAATAAGTCATAAAAAATAAGGGCTGATTAATCAGCCCTTATCCTATACCACTTATTGCTTAACTATCAATCAATTAAGTCAACTGAGCAGCAGCAATTTTCTTGGTATCTACATTCGCAGCAGCGTCTGTGTACTCGCCCATTTTGTCGAAGCTTAGGTATTGATAGATGTCAGCTGACATGCTGTCAATTTGAGCTGCATATTGTTGGTATTCTTCTGGAGTTGGTAATTTACCAAGTACAGCAGCAACAGATGCAAGTTCAGCAGAAGCCAAGTAAACGTTAGCGCCTTGACCTAAACGGTTCGGGAAGTTACGAGTAGAAGTCGATACACAAGTAGTGTTCGGCGCTACACGTGCTTGGTTACCCATACATAATGAACAACCTGGCATTTCAGTACGCGCGCCAGCTTTACCATAAATGTTATAGAAACCTTCTTCCATCAATTGACGTTCGTCCATACGCGTAGGTGGAGCAATCCACAAACGAGTTGAAAGTACGCCACCAGGAACTTTCTCAAGTAACTTACCAGTTGCACGGAAATGACCGATGTTCGTCATACATGAACCAACGAATACTTCGTCAATTTTCACGCCTTGAACGTCAGAAAGCAATTTAGCGTCATCTGGATCGTTCGGGCAGCAAAGAACAGGTTCTTTAATGTCAGCAAGATCGATTTCGTACACTTTAGTGTATTCAGCGTCAGCATCAGCTTTAAGAAGGCTTGGGTTAGCCAACCATTTTTCCATGTTCTCAACACGACGAGCCATTGTACGCGCATCGCCATAACCTTCAGAAATCATCCATTTCAACATTGTAATGTTTGATTTAAGGTATTCAGCAACTTTCTCTTCAGAAAGCGTGATTGAACAACCAGCAGCTGAACGTTCAGCAGAAGCATCAGAAAGTTCGAACGCTTGCTCAACAGTTAAGTCAGTTTCCATTTCTGTTAAGTCGATCTCAAGGATACGACCAGAGAAGATGTTTTTCTTACCTTTCTTCTCTACAGTCAAGTCACCCGCTTGAATCGCGTAGTAAGGAATAGCATGTACTAGGTCACGTAGAGTGATACCAGGCTGCATTTTACCTTTGAACTTAACAAGAACAGATTCAGGCATGTCTAATGGCATAACACCAGTAGCAGCAGCAAACGCTACAAGACCAGAACCCGCTGGGAATGAAATACCAATTGGGAAACGAGTATGCGAGTCACCACCAGTACCAACGGTATCTGGAAGAAGCATACGGTTTAACCAAGAGTGAATAATACCGTCACCTGGGCGTAAAGACACACCACCACGGTTCATGATGAAATCAGGAAGCGAGTGTTGCATTTGAACGTCAACTGGTTTTGGATACGCAGCTGTATGACAGAAAGATTGCATAACAAGGTCAGCAGAGAAACCTAGGCAAGCCAAGTCTTTCAATTCGTCACGAGTCATTGGACCTGTAGTATCTTGCGAACCTACAGTTGTCATGCGTGGTTCACAGTAAGTACCTGGAAGTACGCCTTGACCTTCAGGAAGACCACAAGCGCGACCAACCATTTTCTGTGCTTGAGTAAAGCCTTTGCCAGTCGCAGCAGGTTGAACTGGAGTACGGAACAAAGTAGATACAGGAAGACCTAAAGCTTCACGCGCTTTAGTGGTCAAACCACGACCAACGATTAAGTTGATACGACCACCCGCACGAACTTCGTCAAGAAGTACTGGAGTTTTAAGTTCAGCTTCAGCAATCACTGCACCGTCTTTAGACGCAGAAACTTTCGCAGCAGCATGATCAATGTTAAGAACGATTTCATCGCCCATGTTCATGTTAGCAACGTCGATCTCGATTGGTAACGCACCAGCATCTTCCATAGTGTTGAAGAAGATTGGAGCGATTTTAGAACCTAGGCAGTAACCACCGTCTTTTTTGTTCGGGATGTGAGCAATGTCGTCACCGAAGAACCAAAGTACAGAGTTAGTTGCAGATTTACGGCTTGAACCCGTACCCACAACGTCACCTACGTAAGCAACTTGGTTGCCTTTCGCAATAAGTTCTTTAATTTGGTTAAGTGGACCCACTTCACCAGGAACTTCTGGGTTGATTCCGTCACGTACGTTTTTCAACATTGCATTTGCATGCAATGGAATGTCTGGACGGCTCCAAGCGTCTTGAGCTGGAGACAAGTCATCTGTATTTGTTTCGCCAGTTACTTTGAAAACTGTCAATTTAATTTCAGATGGAACGTCTGGACGTGTAGTGAACCATTCAGCATCAGCCCAAGACTGCATAACAGCTTGTGCATTTGCGTTGCCCGCTTTTGCTTTATCTGCAACGTCATGGAACGCATCAAATACAAGAAGGGTTTTTTTCAACGCTTCAGCAGCAAGTTCTGAAAGTTCAGCGTCGTCAAGCAATGCAACTAAAGGCGCTACGTTATAACCACCAAGCATAGTACCTAGTAAGTAAACCGCACGTTCTTTAGAAATAAGTGGAGAAGTTGCTTCACCTTTTGCCAAAGCAGCCAAGAAAGCAGCTTTAACATAAGCAGCTTGGTCAACACCTGCAGGAACACGGTTTTCTAGCAAATCAACTAAAAAAGCTTCTTCACCAGCTGGGGGATTTTTTAATAGTTCAACCAAGTCAGCTGTTTGAACATCATCAAGTGGCTTCGGTGGGACTCCGAGTGCGGCACGTTCTGCAACGTGTTGGCGGTAAGCTTCTAGCACGGTGTTATTCCTCTTTTTTAAAAAATTATCTGTGAATTCCAGCTTCTATAAAGCTTCACAAATAATATGGACTGCAAAATTTTACTAAAATTCCAGTTAAAAGTTAATGCAAGTAGAGTGTTTCTTTATGATGTCCATTATTTAGTATCTAAATGATGCCCATATTGATCACTCAGTAATCACGCCCACCCCAATGTACACCTTTAATGCTGATGATAATTAACTTTTAACTGAAATTCATACATAAAAAAGGCAACTTAATGTTGCCCTCTTTTAAAAAAGAAAAACATTCAACCTTAGTGGACTGTCGTTGCATTGATATATTCACGTAAATCATCGCGACAGCCTTCAAATTTAACCTGAATTTCATCTTCATGCAGCATAGCATGCTCTGCGCTGGCAAACGAAATATGAACCTGATAAAGCTTCGTTTCTTGATCAATCATATGCTGAAGATAGACTTTATCGCCCAAACTGAGTACATAGTGACTCCCGCCCATCACCACAACACCCTGTTCATCTTCCAAGAGCAGGTCTGCATTATGTAAATAACCCACAACATCCATATAGCACCCCTTTGTTTTTTTGTCGTTATTTTCATTATTCACTATTTATATAAGCTTTTCTATATTTATGATTTACTCAAATGTCACAATTTATGCCACCCATACTTAGGCTATTTTCAACGATTTAAATAAAAGATAAATAAAAAAAACCGTTCCTTAGAACGGTTTGTAATCTGGCATTTTGTCGTGCGGAGTCACAAGACATTTTTCTATGGTTTTTTGCTTAAATTGCTTGCGACTTGCATCTGGGTCGGCATTAATTTCAGCCAATGGAAACGCATAAACCTGTTCAATAATATCCAAGATAAAGGTTTTTGTGGTTTCATCTTCAATTTTACCGGCATGCTCTAACGCAGCTGCTTTATCAATTGCATTTTGACGATCATACATAATTGTATTGGCAGCATTTCCCACGCTTGTACAATAGCCTTTCCACTGCTCTTCAGCGGTTAATGGTTTTTTTTCAGCACAACCGACCAAAGCAACCAATACCATTAAAGTGAATAACTTATTCATGAACCTTCTCCTATTGCCTCTATCATAATCAAAGTTAAAGAAAATAAGAAATAATGCGGCCTTTATATAGAGAAAATCCGAGTTTAAACTGAAAGGAAAGGCATAAAAAAAGCCTAATCTGTGTAGATTAGGCTATAAACTCTTTATTCTTTCGTTGGTAGCGGGAGCTGGATTTGAACCAACGACCTTCGGGTTATGAGCCCGACGAGCTACCAGACTGCTCCATCCCGCATCAACGAATTAGCTTTATACGCCCTAAGCCACTACAAAGCAAACTTTATTCAGTTTTAATTGAAAAATAATGCTTTTAAGCATTCATTGCCCTGTTAAAGTTCTGAATTCACCTATATAAGAACCATAAAAATATAATCAGGACTGCTTTAAGTCAGCATGTAGATATTTTTTAATGCATAAAATGTCCAATCTGGAAAAATTTAAGTCATTTTTCCAAATAATGCGGTTTAAATATTCTAAATAGAATCCGGCCATGGCTTTAACTCAAAAAAAGACCATCAGACTCAAAATATAAATTATTGATTTAATAAAAATAATTATTTACTTACAACTCTAGAGTATAAAAAGCCTCAATAATTGAATATTAGCTTGCACATTCTTAAATATACCTGTATTCTTTATCTCAACTAGAAAAATAGTTTGTTCTGGTAAATCTTTTTGTATTTCGCAGTTTTAGTCATAATCCTTCGTTTTTTCAGATTTAAAGTTCCATTCATATTTTCAAGTTAACATCCGGTTTTTAAGTAAACCAAAAAATATTAAAGTTTATAGGATTGTATTATGTCTAATACTGTTAAAGGTACTGTTAAGTGGTTCAACGAAACTAAAGGTTTCGGTTTTATTCAACAAGAAAACGGTCCTGACGTTTTTGCTCATTTCAGCGAAATCGCTAACTCTGGTTTCAAAACTTTGGCTGAAGGCCAACAAGTTGAATTCAGCATCACTCAAGGTCAAAAAGGCCCGAATGCTGTAAACATCGTAGCACTATAATTCTAAAATTATTCTTACATCAGTAAGATAGTTTAAGAGTAAAAAGCGAGAGTTCACTCTCGCTTTTGCACATCTGGGCTTTATAAAAACTTAAATTATTCTTTCGGAGCCTTATTTAATAATTGATCGACTAGCTCATTGATTTTAGTCTCGGTGCTTCTCCATTTATTCAGAGCCAACCCGCCATTTCCTTTTAATCTAAAGGATGCTTCTGATACCTGACGACCATTTTGTATTAAATTAAATTGCGCAGACACCATATAAGGAACCACATCCCAAGATCTTAGCGCTGTATAATTTAGTGTAGTTTGACAGAAACTTAAATTATCTGTTTCTTGATGTGTTTCAGCCAGGATGTTATATCTAGCAAAACTTTTTTCTACTAATTTGTCAAAATCCTTAATTATGACTTTCGGATTATGAATAATACACACCTGTTTAATTGAATCTGGATTAAATCCAGTCGTATTGTTGACTTGAATAGCAGTATACCCCGCCAATCCAAATCCCAGTATCCCCGCAATAAGTATTTTTTTCACTACTTTTCCATTGTTATAAAGTAATAACAATCTAAAAAAAACAATGTCTTCTGTCATATAAAAAACCGCCCGAAGGCGGTATTAAATGATGCAAGAAAATCTTAGGGATATCAGTTTTAGAACCGCCAGTTGTAAAATAAATCCACAGCCCGCTCCAAGGATTGGCTGGCTTCTAGATACAAGCGTTTGTTCATTTGATAACGTAAGGTCAATTTATTCACAGGCGTGAATACCCCCACACCATAACGAATAAACAGATCAGGCGTAATATAACCAGTCACACTGACCTGGGTATCATCACCTGTTCCCTGAGCATCCAGTGCTAAGCCAGTTAAGCCAAAAGTACGTCCAATCTGATTGGTCAAGGCACGTGTACCACCCAAGCCCATACTGATGCCTGCCGCAGCAATGGTATTATTAACATCGGACTTAAAGCCTTCTGTTTGACTAATGCCACTGGTGCCTTCATTAATACGACCAGTGAGTATGGCATTTAACGCTTCCTGTTCAGACAAACCGGCATCGTTATAAACCTGAATATTTGGACTGGTTGCTGTTCCGGTAACCCGCACACCCACTGTGCTACCTTGAACACTCTTATTGGCGTCAATATCCAAAGTTGGGTTATATAAAGGTCCATTGAAACGGGCAATTGCACGGTTCAAGTCCAGACTTTGTCCATAGGCTTCAATTTTTACCTTTTGACTCACACCAATTGCACCATTGGCACGCATTGCTGTTTCAAGTCCGCGTTGTGATAAATATAGACGCCCAAGCATTGGAATGCGGCTATCAAAACCTTGGAAAATCACTTGATTGCCTAAATTAACCATAACATCTGCACGAATATCCCATGGTCGAGCCGCTCTCAATATTGCAAGCTGATCTTGCCCTTCATGAACAATACGTACATCCGACGATACATTGATCACCGGTGCCGAAGCTTCAGGCATAGAAATTAAGGCACGTGGTACTTCAACCTTGCCATTTAAGGTTAATTTTTTCTGGAATGGCAAAACATCCAAAGTTAAATCTGGTGTAACCACTGCGGTAATCAGTGGCGCTTGGCGAATCAGCAGGTTTTCACCTTTTAAATGCAATTGAATACGTGGATCATTTTTCCAGTCCACATTACCCGTTAATGCACCTACGCCTCGACCACTATTAAATGCCCCATTAATGCTAGCATGATCTTGTCGAATAGATGAATAAACCTGAATATTGCTCAAGTTTACAGGCAATGAAATCATGCTGATGGCGCCATCTTTTAGGCGCATTTCACCATTAAACAATGGCTGAGTCAGCGTTCCTGCGATTTTGCCTGCAAAAGACAGGGTCCCAGCGAGTGAGCGAACATCTTGAATAAAGGGTTTAAAGACTTTAAGTTGCACCTGGTCAAAGGCAACTTCACCGCGCATAGGCTTGTTGGCTTTATAAGGATCAATAATGACATTGGCATAACCGGTACCAATTTCAGGAGTTTTCACATCTAAACGAACCTGCAAACCTTCGGCTACACTTTTCGCAATTAAACCAATTTCGTTATATCTTAATGTAGAACCCACATCCTGTGGATCTTCAGCTGCCAGACCAATCACACCATTGCGTGTGACCAGTCTTGCATCAATTTTCGGTTTAGCCCCTTGAGCCCATGCAGCTTTTGCGTAACCATTGACTTTACCGGTAATGGCCAAACCTTCCGGCATAAAGGCTGCAAAATCATTTAAATCGACATTTTGGGTAACGAAAGACACATTACCTTTGGTTTTGCTGACACGAATCGGTTGATCGAAACACAATTGACTTTGCTGACTGGACCAGCAATGTGCACCGACAAATAGTTCAGATTTTGCAGTATTGTAAATGACCGAGGCATTTTGACGTTGCACCAATCGGGCACGTAAAGAGTCAAAATCACCTTTCTGGATTTGCCCCAGCCAATCATTCTGTGCATTAAAGCCACCGGCCAACTGCACATAAAATTTGGAAATTCTGTTTTCTGCCTGAACTTTCAATATGTGGGCCTTACGTGTCCCTGCCAGTGAAATTTCACCTTGCTGAATCTCACGCGTACCACTACGCAAACTTTCCATTTTCGCAGTCAGAAGTGTCGGAGTTAATTCTGAAGTCGGTAGCTGACCCTGTACCCGTAATTTTTTAATGCTGAATACATTGTTAAAACCAAAATCATCAACCGCCAGATTTGCAGTGGCTTGTACACGTGGTTGCGATTGCACATTTAAATAGCCGTAGGCACGGCCCTTGAGTCCAGCATAAATTTCATACAAGGCAGGTGCATTAATTTTTAATCTTAAGTTTTGTGCATTCCCCGTCGCTTGAAGCTGGTTTTTTGCATAGGACAGATACAAATTATTGGCTTCAAATTGTTTCGGCAAGAAACCTTTTTGATTTGAATCGATGACCATCGCCAAATTCCCTGTTCCGCGAACAGGTTTGTTATTGATGATACCGGCTAAATTTAATTTTTCGATATTAATGCGTTTTAAGCGGTCTGACCAAACCCCTTCAGTTTTCACATTACCCGATAATTCACCACGTACAGACGACACAAAATAATGCGGCTTAAATCGGACCAGGGAAGCATTTACATTCCAGCCAATGCCATTTTTCAGATTGACCAAACCACTGGCAAAAATTTTCCCTGCAATGCCTGAATGCTGTAATTCAGCAATTTTAATCAATTCAGGTGTACCTGAAACTTTAAATTTGAGTAAACCTTCACTTGCCTGAATATGACTTGCATTCAATGCACCATCATAATTCACCGCAAAACTTTTAAAGCCACCGCCTGACTTTTCATTATGGAAAATCAGGGCAACGGTACTGCGCCCGGTTAAACGGACAGTTTCATTGCTATTTTGCTGTGCCAGACGACCGGTTAAGTTAATGCCATTTAACTGAATAATTTGCTGATTCGGCTTGGCAAAACCATTGGCTTTGATCTGTCCATTCAACAAGTTTACGGGTGCAGCATCCACTACAGTTTGTGGATTAAAATCTTTGGCATTTAGGATGGCATTCCATTTTAATTGGCGCTTTTCAGTCGGCAAGTCGACTTTCCCGCTTCCGCTTAAGCTGCCTTTACCTGCCACATAGCTAAAACTCGGCACATTTAAATTATTATTCTTAAGGTTGAGTTTCGCCTTATAGAACCCTTCTGGCAATACTCCCTGATCATTTTTAGTCACAGCAGTTGCGACATAAATATCTTGACTGCCTTCCACCAAGGCTAATTTGACATCACCCGATTTACTGCTGAGCCAACCTACATAAGGTACGGCGCGGTCAATATTCTGCCACGCAACATCAAGTAGCATCGGATTGGGCTTTTTGCCTTTTTGCTCGGCTTGATCGAGTTTGAGATTCCAGGTTTCATACCGGTCAAAATCGACCATTGCGGTCAAGTGCAGACCTTTGTCCAAACTGCCTTTAGACGCGATTTTACCATCCAGACTTGGCGGCAGAAAATCCTGGATGACTTGTGGAATAAGCTTGTCTTTAGGGTTAATTTTGTCCAGACGACCATTCACATCCCAAGTCACCTGATCTTTCCAGCTCACCACACCTGCAACATTCACGGCGCCATTCATGAGCTGGCCATTTAAATTGCTAATATCCAACTGATTGACCAGATCGGTATGCATGCTACCGTTATATTGACCTTGTGGAATATTTTTACCACTTAAATCGGTCGCAACATCGATATTTAGGCGTTCAATATCACCATTAAATTTCGCCACACCATCTTTACTAAACAGCTTTTGTTCGGTCATTAATGGCCAGTGATATTGCTTGAACTGCAGCTCACCAAACATAGGCACATGTTTACGTACTGGATGGAGCACCACCCAACCAGTTAACAGATCAGGTGTATTGGTTGCCACACCGGCTTGGATCGTATCCAGAGTACCTCGAGCCACCACTTTAATATTATGAATATTCAGGCTTTTATTTAATGAGGGTATATTCAGATCACCCACAGCATTTAA
The DNA here is from genome assembly GCF_052712855.1 of Acinetobacter sp. F16. Lineage (NCBI taxonomy): Bacteria > Pseudomonadati > Pseudomonadota > Gammaproteobacteria > Moraxellales > Moraxellaceae > Acinetobacter > Acinetobacter sp. F16. Next base: position 190,372 of record NZ_JBRATK010000001.1, on the reverse strand, counting down.
AGGATACTTTCCTTCGAACTTCATGTTTCCTGTGGCATTTTTTACCGAAAGATAGCCCATATCCATACGGGAATCTTCAAACTTAAGCTCTGTCCCTGACCAGAGTGAATTATTCAGATGAACATCGCTAAATTTCACACTGCTGGTTGCAGTTTTAATCAGTAGATGATCAATATCCGCCGTATCTAAGCGTAGAACAAAAGGTAAACGGATTTCATTGAATTTAAACGGGTCATCACTCGATGGATTCTTGGAGATAATTTGCAGATTGCGTACATCGGCCCGATTTAAATGAATTTCTTTTTTTAAGATGGCGCGCCAACCCAAAGTCACGTCGGCACGATCAATTTTGACATCAACAGGTTTTAAGGTGACCAGAATATTTTTTAAAATAATTCCGTTTAACAGATTACCGCCTTCATATTCATAATGAATAATCTGTTGGCGTTCCAATACACGATCGAGTAAGAATTTACTGCCTTTATCGGTGGTAAACATGACAGCAAAGGAAGCAATAAGTAGAACCAACACAATAAGGAGTGTGAATAAAACACTCCTCAAAATACGACGTTTTTTTGGTCGAGGGATTTCCGTCTCTGGTTGCTGTTCTACTTCAGCCATAATGCTCTCTAAAACCTAAAATTTATAATTGTGAACCAATAAAGAAATGGATACGGATCGGATGATCATCATCAGAAATACCTGAAGCTACATCAACACGAATTGGACCAATTGGCGATGCCCAACGAACCCCCAAACCAACACTATATGCAGTTGGCGTATTAAAATCTTTGTCGTACGCATTCCCCACATCACTAAATACAGCTGCACGCCAGCCTTCTTTAAATTGATAGTTATATTCCAAGGAGCCCACAGCCAACGCTTGGCCACCAAGTTTAAATCCATTTTCTTCTGGCGATAAACTCTTATAGTCAAAACCGCGAACAGTTTGGTCACCGCCAGTAAAATAACGCAGGTTATAAGGAACTTTGGTAAAATCTTCTGTAAAGATATAACCTACATCACCACGTCCCACAAACTGATGGTTATCATTTTCACCTAATGAATAAATAAAACGCCAACCGGCATTTACAATGGCCATATCGGCATCAGACAATAAACTTTCGCTGCCAAGTTCCACTTTATAAGTCTGTTTAAAACCTTTGCCCGGGTTAACACGTTTATCACTGGTGGTACGCGCAACCTCATAACCGAATAATAAGGATTGTTGCTGCTCATTGGTGTTTGCTAAAAATGCATCAGGAATTTCTTCAGCATCGAGTATACCGTCTTGTGTAATACGATCTAAACGATAACGCATGCCAAAAGTATGTTGCCAGCTTCCGCGTGGTCTTTTAATAATTCGATCCACACCTGCAACTGCAGATTCAATCATTAATCCATTGCCTTGTGCAACATCATCCCGTTCTTCACGCTCATAACCGCCCACCAGACTAATATAGTCATTGAGTGGATGGTGATAAGGAATGTTATAGCGACCGTCAATTGACTGGCGGATTTTAGATAATTCCAAGTTGGCATCAAAGGAATGTCCACGACGGTTTACAATGGCACGGCGATATTGACCACGGACACGTGCACCGGTATCGCTACCATAACCGGCACCGACTTCTGCGGTATTTAAACGGTCGGCATTTAACGTGACAATCACCGGGATTTTCTTTTCTTCACGTGCTTGCGCTTTTAAACGTTCTTCTTCAGATTGTTTGGTTTCCTGTTCTACACGCATTTGACGCAGATTTTGATCACCTTCTGCATCTGTTTTACCTGCAAATTGTGTTTCATCTACAACTGACTGAGTGACTTCTTTTGCAGAAGCAACCTGCTTTTTGTCCTGCACGCTCGCTTCATTTTCCGATAGTTTTTGCTGATCTACCAAAGCCTGGATATCAGGTGGAAGTTCCAGCGGTTTTTCAATCGGATCCGGTCGTACAGCATCCACCAAAGTGTAATTAAAATAACGCGAGTTGGTTAAGTTGTTGGCTAAATTATTGACACGCCAGAAGGTGTAATCCGAACCGTCTTCCCATGACACCATACTTTGCAAGACATCCATATCTATTGGGAATGGTTTCGATGGATCACTCATACGAAATTCAACAGGGCCTAGTTTGTAGCGGTCACCTGTTTCAAAACGCAAATTTACATCGGCAGTATTTTGCGGCTGGGCCACTTTGACATCATGTAAACGCCAGTATGAATCAAAGTAGCCGTTATTGGTCGCTGCATCATTAATTCGTGTTTTGGTTTGTTCATATAAACCATGATTGAAAATGTCGCCGACATCTTGATCGGGTAGCACACTAATGACCTGGAACTGCGCTTGCTGTTGACCTGCGCCACTCAACTCAATATTTTGCTCTTTAATCTGCACCGGTGCATTCGGCGTTACTCTGACGCGAACACGGTTTTCGCTGAGTTTTTCAAATTTAAATTCAGCATTATAAAAGCCAACTGCCTGCGCAGCCTGATTCGACATTGTTCTTAATTGCGGCAGTGCCGAAGGAAAATCACTAAAGGATTCCTGGGTAAAACTGGAAAGCTTGCCTTTAATGTTAGTTTCAAGATTCTCTAGCGCCTGAGCATAGGCCTTGCTTGAAACCTCACTGCTATTTTGGGCTGAGGCAAACACGACATCCGCACTAATACGCGGAACTTTCACAGCATTTATTTGACGTGAAGGTCGTATTTTATAAAGCCAGCGCTTAAAGAAGTTTGGTTCTTCAACTTCGTCCGCCGGCCTGATTTCAGGTAAAGTTCTAGCAGCCTCATTGGCTTCAACCACAATTTTGCTATCGTTTTGAATGCTCGACATCAATTGATCGACATTTACAGGCGCCTGATTAATTTCAACCAGTTCTTGCTGGGTTGCGTCAGAAACCACGACTTCTGTGACCTGTCCTGCACGGTAGAGTTGTGCTTGATTTTTCGCATTTTCAGCCTCACGAAAAATTTCGTCTGCCATTGCCTGACTGACTGGCTCAATCGGCAGTTCTTCTAAATCTTCAAATTCAATCGGCTTAAATTCTGCTAGAGTCTGCCCCGCCTGTTCTTGTTGTCGCAGCATTTGCAAACTATCAGGTTCAGCTTGTTTTTCTTGAAAGTTCTCAATTTTTTCTAGTTCTTCGGGACTGTCCATGCCTTGCTTAACAGCTTCACTCTTGAGTTGTTGTTCAAATTCTGTTTGAGTGACCGTTGGATCAGGCTGTGCAACTTGTGCAAAACCTTGCTGTGCAAGTAACATTAAAAAGAGACTTAAACAAAATCGTTTATGTTGATTATCCCACTGTATGAAGGAACTGACACTTAGTGTAAGAGTCGACTTTTTAAAATTCAGTTTTGAAAGCATAAACAACTCTAAACTAATATAATATTTGTAATGGAAATGCCCAATATTCGCTTGCTAACAAACTCAAATCTATTGGAATTTTCACTAAAGTATAGGTTTAAAATATAATACATGATTTTTTATAGTGTTTTACCAAATGCTCACATTTCTTAATAAAACTTAATGAAGCCCAAAAACCATGGAAAAAAATGAACATCTTTTAGGCACACGTCGGTTTTTACCGATGTTCGTCACTCAGTTTTTCGGTGCACTGAATGACAATGTCTATAAACAATCCTTGTTACTGGTCATTACCTATGGTTGGATCAATCAGCAAAGCGCCAGTGTCAGTACCCTGAATAATCTTGCAGCCTTGTTGTTTATTTTACCCTATTTTATTTTCTCTGCGACAGCCGGCCAGATTGCAGATAAATATGAACGCTCACAGCTTGTACGCGGTATTAAAATACTCGAAATTGTGATCATGTTAATTGGCTCTGCTGGCTTTTTACTGGGTCATTTGTGGCTATTGTTAATGGCTTTATTTTTAATGGGTGTGCATTCGACCTTCTTTGGGCCAATCAAGTATGCCATTTTACCTGAAATTTTAAAACCAAATGAACTGATGTCCGGAAATGCCCTGTTTCAATCTGGCACCTCTATGGCCATTTTGATTGGTATGATTTTAGGCGGTGCTGTCATTTCTGCATCAGACGGCAATTTAGTCTGGATTAGCCTGACTGTAGTCACCATTGCTGTTTTAGGCTATATCTCGAGTCGTTTTGTGTTAAAGCAAAATGTAACCTCACCTGACATTAAAATTGACTGGAACTTTTTTAGAACCAGTTTTCAGACCTTAAAATATGCCAAAAGCTTACCAATCATTTTTCTAATTTTATTGGGTAATTCCTGGTACTGGTTTTATGGGGCAACCTATCTGACCCAGATTCCACAGTTAACCCAGCAGAATCTACATGCTTCTGAAAATGTCGTCAGTCTGCTTTTAACCTTCTTCTCTGTCGGGATTGGTGTCGGTTCATTATTGTGCCGCAGAATTGGCGGTACAGAGGTAAATTTGAAGATGGTCCCGATTGGTGCCATTGGCTTAACGGTTTTTGCTTTTTATTTAGCCGCAAGTCTGGCTTTTGTACCTGAGCGTAGCGGTGACCTGTTAGGTTTAAAAGAGGTATTTACCCAAGGCTGGAGCTATTACCATGTCATGCTTGCTGTGACATTACTCGGGATTAGTGGCGGTTTTTACATCGTACCTTTATACGCCATGATGCAGGCCTTTTCTCCGCGCTCACATCGTGCGCGTGTGGTGGCTGCAAACAACATCCTAAATGCCGTATTCATGGTATCCTCTGCTATATTTTCGATTATCATCTTAAGTATATTCAAGATTGATATTAAAATACTTTTCAGTATTACCGCTATTCTAAGCGCCATTTTCACTACATGGCTCCTGTTTAGGCTCAAGCCGATGCTTGCAGTACAACAAGAAGCTTTAGAGGATTAATTTTATGCGTCAATATACCGGTATCGACAAATTTATTCATTCGTTTGACCAGGCGCTTCGCAGTTTGGTTCCCGGAACGACCTCTGCACATCGTGAAAATCCGGGCAGTACTGTTGAAACAAAACTCGGTGTCAGTGAAGCACGTCATGTTGCTGGTTTAATGCGGGTGAATCATAGCGGCGAAGTCTGTGCCCAAGCGCTTTATCATGGTCAGGCACTCACTGCAAAACTACCCAATGTACGCCGTGAAATGGAACAGGCCGCGATTGAAGAACAAGATCATTTGGCTTGGTGTGAAGACCGTTTAAAAGAACTGGATAGCCATACCAGTTTGCTCAATCCAGTCTGGTACAGTTTGTCATTTGGTATGGGTGCCATTGCTGGAATTGCCGGCGATAAATACAGCCTAGGTTTCGTGGCAGAAACAGAACGTCAAGTCAGTCTGCATTTAGAAGACCATATCAAGCAGTTGCCTGAACAAGATGAACGTTCGCGTAAAATCTTGGTACAGATGAATGAAGATGAGTTGCATCATAGAGACACAGCATTGAATGCTGGCGGTGTGGATTTACCTGCCCCAGTGCGTATTGCAATGACCGGTATTTCAAAATTAATGACCAAGACCAGTTATTATATTTAACTGGATTAGCGTGTTTGAGTGATTTAACGCCCGCATTATTGCGGGTTTTTTACGCTGTTTTTCCAAGTTTCTTGAACTGTAGTTATTTAAAGTATTTTTTACGGTAATAAGTGCAAATACTGTAAGCAATACGCACTATCAAAATACACGCGATCACACTAGCGACAATATAAAAATCGTGATGATAAGGTAAGTTTTTCTGCCAGAACATATGCAGCCAATGACTCACTTGCAAACCAACACTCACAATAATAAATGCCCAGATAAAACATGCAGCAATATTCACCAGCATGTATGTCAGCAAAGGATAGCCTTTAATTCCAATCAAAATGGGTAAAATCGTACGCAACCCCCAGGCAAACCGCATCAGTAAAATAGTCAAAACAGGATAATCTTGAATAAACTGGCTTGCCTGCTGAAACTTTTGCGCCAGTTTTGGTCTCTTTTGAATAAAGTCGATGCCATAATGTTTGCCGATCTGGTAATAAAGTTGATCACCCAAAAACCCGCCCAGCATGGCAACCATAATTAATGACCAGAAATTGAAGATATGCTGATGTACAGCATATGCTCCCAGCATAAGAACAGTTTCACCTTCAAAGAAGCTGCCAACCAAAATGGCAAAATAACCATAGTATTGGATGAGATCGGTCCAGTTCATCATTTTTTATATGTCTGATCACAGTTTTACCATGTTCGCCACATCACTATTGATTGCCAAGACAACTCTGGTTGCTTTTTTAAGCATTTATATTTCATCAGTAAAATAAGTGATTTCTCTGCCTAATTGAAACCCAAGTTACTCAACGCATAGAAATTGTTTCAGACAAATGTCTGGTTCAAATTAATGACAATCAATAGAGCCAGCTATTATGCAGAGAACCTTTTAGCTGTATAAGAAAGCAATTTAAAATCATCATTAAAAACATAATCAATTATGTTTGCCCTCTGGAAGATCATTAAGATTGTCTGCAACCCGCATTACATAATAATTGCTCAAACATAAAAAAGCCCAACATCCTGTTGGGCTTTTTCAGATTTGATGCTTAGGTATAACTCCTGTCGTACCGCACATTCCTTATGTTGTTTTTTATTCTTTTTATTGCTTGGAACATCCTGTTCTCTATGTCCCCATCATAGGAAATTACAGTCTGGTCGCCTAGCCGCAAAGGGCCGAGATTGATGTGAGCAAATGCGTACAAGACTGGCTAAAAAAGCATCCTGTTTTGTCCGCAGAGATTAGGGAGTATTCTGATCTGGTAGGATGGATAACTTACAATAAAGCATGGATCTGATTACTTATTAAGCGAATTAATTGACAAAAGTTCTCAAAATTGATTAAAAAAAATCCGACTTGTTTCCAAGCCGGAATTCTGCTGATATCTGGAGTTTTTCTTTTATCTTAACTTTTTGATATTACAATATTATTTCAATTGAGTTTCGTATAAGCACCATTATTTTAAATGGGATAAAAAACTATTATTTTTGCTTATGATAAGCTCTTGATTCCTATTTATGTTTATGAAGTGAAAATCTCTATTTTTCTCAGCACACATTACTGATCTTTAGTACTGCTCTAGGTAAAATGTATAAACTAATAGTCTAATATTACAATTTACTTCGCAAATATTTTTGAAAATAGTCTAAGGGTGTAAGTTTTAAATGGAAATAAGTAAAACATATAAAATCATTGGTGGGCCTGTTAAAAAAGAGTACAAGGCCCCATTTGTTCCTTCTGCATTAGTATTTAATGACATAGTTGGTTTTTGCTTTACTGATTTTTGCAAAAATATTTATGTTGGCTATAAACATAATGAGGACGTTCAGTACACCCCAGAATATATTTTTGCCAAAATGATTACTTTGAAAGGCATGAAATCTCAGGGACATAATGCAAGAAAGTTAGCACTTGATTTGATTTTTTTGATGAATTATTCGTATTTTCCTTGGTATATTAATGATAATCAAAGAGATCAAATAATTGATTTTGAAGACTTTGGTCTTGATTTATACAGTCTTGGATATTTAAAACTACACACTACTGTTGCAACTAAGCTAGAACATCCTTATCTGGCAATTGCATTTGCAATGTTTTCAGATAACGAAACATTTGAATTTGACTCAATTAAATTTTCAGAATCTCTATGTGGAGTTATAAATAATCATGCAATTTATAAGCATTGTCGTGATAACAACCTTTTTGATCATGATAAAGTGCTACTAGCTTTGTATGAAATAATCCACGACGATGTCCTTTTATCTGAAGGAGGATTTAACTTTAGGCAATTAACTAGGATTGTTTTGAGTGCAGTTCAACAAAAAAGCCAAACTTTATTAATGTTTGCTCATCACTTATCCTATGATCATAATGAAAAAAAGCAGTATGCAAAGGCTTTTCTAGATGCTCCAAATTATTCAAAGACTTATAACTATTCTACTAGTTTATATAAAAATGCAGTAAGAGATGCAATCACCCACTCAGATTGGATGTTGTTTGATCAATTTTTTGGAATTTTAAGCAAAGATATAGGTTCAGATAATCCAGAAGTTCAAGAGTTTTTTAAAAGTGCCGCAGCTAAACAAATAGAAAAACAGAATAATTCTTCTCAAGACAATAAATCGGAACCAAAAAAAATAAACTCAAAAGTAGATCATTATTTTTCTCCTTATCTAGCCACAGCAGTTGATCTAGTTGATGTTAATACCAAGAATTTATTTGGATTAATTACACTTTTAGAAGAAATTAGTGATAAAAAAGGGATGTTTTTAATCAGGGAAAAGTTGAGATACATATTTCCTTCAGAAAGAACTGTATTTGCATTACTGTATGACTTAATTTCAAATCACATTATCAAAATTGAAGAAAATCATTTTGATTTAATTCCAGAAAGTAAAATAAATCTTTGGGAAAGTTACTTAAATGCTCCATTTGAGGTGAATATTATTGGTTTTACTGGTGATAGAACAATTATATTATCGGTTTTACATGAGGAATTATTACGTCGTTCTGATATTTTAGAAGTGTGTCTTAATGCATGGAAATCATTATCTTATTCTTACTTTTATTCAAGCTATGAATACTATTCAGGAAATGTCACAGATGAATGGATTCAGGAATATGAAATACCTGAAGATTTTAAAAAGAAAATATCTGGTGCTAAACTTAGCTGTAGAAAATTTTCTTATATAGCTTTTAGCGCTGTTAAAAATGCTGTTTCATTTCACCATATGGGGGAATCTACGGGTAATAGTCATACTCGTAATATGATGACCTATTATTTGAAAAAGTATTTAAATCTAGCAGAAACGAGTCCTAACGATTATTCCAAACCTAGAATGGAAACAGCACCTATATTCCAAGTTGAACAGTTAATAAGTCACGTTACTAGCATTACTCCTGAAGATATATACAATCTTGTTCCCAGTCTAAATTTTCTCAATCAATGAATGAATGCTAAATAAACGAAACAATCAGATTATCGTATAGCAACCGATATAGCCAGAGCACTTGAGAATCCTTGTTTTGGCGCCTATAAATTAAATTTGTGTTTAATTTTTCTAAAATTAACATAATACACCTTATACGAAATTCTATTTTTATTCCTTTAAAAATCAATTTCTTATATACTATTGAAAAGCCCATTTACCCTCAAATGGGCTTTTTAAATGATATATCACGTTCCAAGCCTAAGATTTGATGATTTTTTCAATTTTAATCAGTCAAACTCTACCCACACCCACCTATTACCATATTTTCTGTTGTTAGAGCCAACTCGGAATAATACTTCTAGATTAAAACCGTGGTTGCTTAGGCTATTTAAAAACTAGAAGCATCTTATAATGAACTTAGTGAAAGTTAATCTACCCAATGGACAATTGGAAATTCATGCTTTTCGTGTTGAAACTCAATACTCTGCCAAATATCCAGCATTGGAATTTTGACATCAGTTGCGAGAGGTAATTTCTTTGGATTAAATTGCATATGAGACAAGTCTTCTCCCCACGCGATCAGATCCACATCTAAAGAAATTTGATGCGATGGACGTACACGACCTGAATCATCTTCCATTTTTTTGAGGATTGAGATCATTTCTTCGATGCTGATTTTACTTTTAAGCAAACACGCAGCATTCCAATAATCTGCACCAACGCCATCACGACATGGAATTAAATAAATTTCAGAAAATTGAACTTGTCCAATTTCAGCAATCTGGGCAAATGCCTGCTTAAAATGGTATTCAGGATGACAATTACTCGCCAGAGCTAAGGCGAATATCGTTTCGGTGGCGTTCAAGACGAATTCCTACAGAATTTGCTTGCGCGATAATGGCAGGCTTACGGATGGTAATCATAATCGATTCAACCGCAGGAAAGGTAGTAAAAAGCGCATTGAGAACAAGCTTTGCTGCATGTTCAATCAATTTTGGCTGGGCTTTTTGAATAACCGTGGCAGAAATTTCGCAAATTTCCGCATAATTCAGCGTATGTTCCAGTTCATCAGAATTAGAAGCCTGTTCTAAACTGGTCTGGATGGTCATATCAAGCATTAAAGGCTGAATGATTTGACGTTCCCAATTGAAACATCCCACCACCGTTTCGACCTTTAAACCTTCAATGATAATTGCGTCCATGTTTTTACCCTTTACAGACTTTGATTTTTTAATCCCTCCCAACCTCCCTTTTTTTTAAAGGGAGGAGCTTTTAAGTCCCTCTTTGGAAAAGGGGAATTTAGGGGTTTTTTCTTAAAAACAACTTAGTTTTTTAACAAAACATTCGGATCCAGAGTTTGCACCATTTGCAATCTTTGGTCTGCATAAATATCGGTATACGGTGCAAGGATGCGCATAAAGCGATCGAAATACAGCATTTGTTTAAACAGCAAGGCAAAGTCGCGTGGGAAGCGAATACCATGACGCTCGCCTACTCCAACCATATCCATCATGATGTCATTTAAATCTGCAGGATTTGAAGTCAACAATTCTTGTGGATCTGATAAAAGCACCCCACTAAATAGGCGCTCTAGGTCAGCTGCAAGTACTTGAGTATCAATCTGCTTATCCGTCATGCCCATTTTCAGCATGTTTTCTGCCATCAAGTTATAATCGGTTTTTTGCAGTGCATCCATAAATGCAATACAGGCTGTCCACACTTCCGGATTAAGCTGACCGACAATACCAAAATCAATAAAACCGACACGACCATCTTCAAGCAGCATCAGATTGCCAGCATGCAAATCTGCATGGAAACTGTTACACATCATCAAGCTACCGAACCAGGTATTCATGGCGGTAATCAACACTTGCGATGGATCTTTAGATACTTTTTTTACCACATCAAAGTCAGTCAATGGCACGCCATACAAGCGTTGCATGGTCAAAACACGACGGGTTGAATATTGATGATAAACTTTTGGCGCTGTCGCTTTCTGGTTTTGAGTGACATTCAAATAATTGACAAAATCATCCAGGTTTTGCGCTTCCTCAATAAAGTCGACTTCACGCACCATACGGGTTTTAATTTCCTCGACAATATCGGCAAGTGATGCAAATTTAACTTTCGGTACCGCTTTTTCTAAAATTTTGGTGGCCCAGTGCAAGACATTTAAGTCAGTGTACAGAATGGTTTCTACACCCGGCTTTTGCACTTTAATGACCACATCCTCACCGGTCACCAGTTTAGCTGCGTGAACTTGTGCAATAGAGGCTGAAGCTAAAGGCTTTTCATCAATCGAAGCAAAGATTTCATCCAGATTTCTGCCTGCAAATTCAGAGGCCAAAACACCCTGCACATAGCTAAATGGCAATGACGGGGTTTGATCCAAACAGCCCTGGAATTCTTCCACATATTCACGCGGGAACAATGAAGGTGTGCTGGCAATAAACTGTCCCAGCTTGATATAAGTTGAACCTAATGATTCAAAAGTTTCACGCATCAACTTGGCGTTACTTGGTTTTTCTGTGGCATATTTAAAGCCAGCTTTTGCTGCAATGACAGCCGTTTCCCCCACACGGGCAACCGAACGCAGGCCATCTAACCAGATATTGTTTTTCATAATGTCAGCTTAGAATTAAATTGTAGTGAGTGTAGCAAAAAAATATGAGCTTGCAGGTCTATCTTGCCTGACAGGTTGGACAATCTGTATCTTTTTCGAAAGCAAGTAAACGTTGTCTCATGCTTAGACCATCCCAGAGCATCAGTTTTTGCTTCAGTGGTGTTTTACACAAACCTAAATACAGCAAGGCATGATGCGCTTGCAAGCTGGCCATAACATTGGGTGTAGTCGCCAATACACCAGAATCGGCACAGCGCAGGTTTTCATTGGCATGTTGTTCTTTGGGAAATAGACATTCATAACAGGCAGACTCGCCTTCCACCATAAATAGCTGTCCCTGAAAACCAATCGCGGAAGCACTGATTAAAGGCACATTAAATTGCTTGCAGGTTTGGTTAACTAAGTAACGTGTGGTGAAATTATCGCAGCCGTCCAAGACCAGATCTTGAGCTGAAATTAGTGCTTCTGCATTGCTTTCATCCAACTTTACTGTTTGAAATTCAACACGGATATGCGGATTGATCTGCTGTAAACGCTTGGCCAGTATTTCAGATTTATAAAAACCAATATTTTCTTCTACATAGGCTATTTGCCGTTGCAGATTACTCATTTCAATGGTGTCAGCATCAATTAAGGTAATTTGCCCCACACCTGCTCGAGCCAGCAGTTCAGCTGTGGTACAACCAATTCCACCACAACCTACAATTAAAACATTGGCCAGTTTCAATTTTTCCTGTGCTTCAATGTCCCAGCCCTCAAGCAGAATTTGACGGCTGTAAAGATGCATTTCTTCATCGCTTAACTCTAGGTCCATGTCGAGTGGGTTGGTCACGTGTTTATCTATCCTATCGAAACTTGAAATAAGTCATAAAAACAGGAAAGATTATAGTGTAGAAGACTTCATTACTTCATCATTAAAATAAGTAAAATCATCCATCCAAAGCTTAAAACTCTAGATAGAGTTGTATGTCCTTGTCTCAAGGTAAACCAAGAAAATATATAAGGAAGAAAAAAGATTCCTAATCCAAGTAAAATTGAAACCTCACGGTTACCCTCCTGATATTTGCTGCTTAATGGAGGTGGCATATCATTATTGAATAATGTAGGAGGCTGTTCTCTTGGTTTTTGCTGCTTATTGCTTTTAAATGGTTGATGAGAACTATAAGAAAGTCCTGTACCCGGTATACCAACTGTAGTTCTTGTGCCCTTCTTTCCCATACTTACTCGTGCACCTTTTCCACCTACAGAAACACTACTTATCCCTTTCTTTCCTACATTTAAACGAACACTTGGAGCAATTTTAAAACTCTTACGAAAATTGAATCCCATAAAATACTCTTATCTACAAGTTTTCTTAGAGCCACTCATTGATCCATCATGACAAATAAATTTTGTGCCCTGACAGTGACTAATACCACCTTTTTTACCTGAACAAGGTTGACGTCCTTTTTCTGCTTCTACAGATGTACTGATACATAAAGCTAAAAGACTTAAATACAATATTTTATTCATTTTTTATCCCCCAAAATAATTAACATACTAATTTTAAAAATAAAATTTATCTCTCCATTACTTTTATATTATTTCAAGCAGTGCTGTAAATAATTCAAATAAAAAAAGCACCCTTTCGGGTGCAAGAGCATGAAACTTTAAAAAACGAAAAAGGGTTTAACTGACTTTTTGGATTCCCTGCATTTTGGCAATTTCCTGTTGCTTGAGTAAATTGCGTTGAATTTTACCGCTTGAGGTTTTAGGTAAGCCTTCGACAAATTCTATTTCTTTAGGATACGCATGCTTCGATAAACGTGAGCGTACATATTCCTGAAGTTTATGGCTTAACTCATCCGAAGCAGAAAATTGCGGTTTAAGCACTACAAAAGCTTTAACCACCTCGGTACGTTCCGGATCTGGCTTACCAATCACTGCAGACTCCAAAACCTCTGCACATTCCAGTAAAGTGCTTTCTACATCGAAAGGACCCACACGATAGCCTGACGTTGTAATGACATCGTCAGCACGACCAATGAAATCTACCCCGCCAAATTCATTTAACTTAACCGTATCACCCGTTAAATAGTATTTGCCAACGAAAGATTTAAGATTATTTCCGCCATAACCTTTAAACCAGGTTAAAGGTGACTGAGAAAAGTCGATGGCCAATGTACCGATTCCACCCTTTTCGACTTCTTCATTGTTTTGATTCAATACCGCAAAACGATGACCGGGGTTGGCAAATCCAGCTGAACCAACTTTCTTTTCATGTTCTAAAGCATGATGGTTGGCAATCACCATCCCCAGCTCAGTTTGTCCATACTGATCATAAATATTCACATTTAGATCATGGTTAAACCAGTGAATCACTTCAGGCGTTAAAGGCTCACCTGCACTGCTCACCACACGTAAATGCTCTTTAATTGAAGGATCAAATTTTTCTTTAAATCCGAAGAACATACGGAATGCTGTCGGTGAACCGGTTAAATTGCTGACTTTATATTTTTGAACCACTTGCACGGCGTTATCTACACTAAATGCACGCTCGTCCATAATGATGCTATGGCCTAGACTTAAAGGCCCAGTAATACCGTAATACAAACCATATGCCCAACCCGGATCGGCCAGATTCCAGAAAGAATCATCTTCACGCAAATCCACAGCATGAGTCATATACCCTTTAAATGCCAATACCGCCTTTAAAGGTACAGGAACTGATTTTGCCAAACCTGTTGTTCCTGAAGTAAACATCATCAAGAAATCATCTGCAAAAGTCTGCATCACCGGTTCAAAAGATTCTGATTGCTGAGCCAGTTCTGTCCAAAAATCGGCATCTGCATGGCTTGAAGCATCGCTTGGATGTACGGTTAAAATATGCGGTACAGTCACGCCATTAAGTTTTGAGCGTTGTTCTGCATTGGTCACAATCAATTGGGTTTTTGCGGTATTGATCCGGTGCTCAATGGCTTTCGACTCAAATGCGGTAAATAAAGGCTGATAAATTGCGCCCATACGCCATGTCGCTAAAATGGTAATCAGCAATTCAGGTGTACGCGGCAATAAACCGGCAATGCAATCACCTGCTTTCAAGCCAATTGAGCCAAAATAATTTGCCAGTTTTCCAGACGCTTCTGCCAGCTGTTCAAATGTCCACTGTGCAGATTCGCCATTTTTGCCTTCCCAGATTAAGGCTGTTTTATTTAAACCGAGATAACGCTCACAACATTCGACATAGGCATTGACTGCCTGAGATGTACCGACCAGTTGTTCCGCAAGACAATGATCGTAATTAAACTCTTGATATGCTTGTTCTAATGTCTTCATAGCGACAACCTCTCATCCGTTATTTTATGAACAAAGCTCCAGCCTTGTTTGATCCATTTTGCTTATTGTTCTCAGTCTAAAAATCCTAAAACTCATTTAGCATTTTTAAGCTTTTTACTTCAATATCGACTTAAATAATTACTTAGATTACTTGCTTTAGATAATCATGATTGCTGAC
This sequence comes from Acinetobacter sp. F16, assembly GCF_052712855.1. NCBI lineage: Bacteria > Pseudomonadati > Pseudomonadota > Gammaproteobacteria > Moraxellales > Moraxellaceae > Acinetobacter > Acinetobacter sp. F16. Next base: position 175,319 of record NZ_JBRATK010000001.1, on the reverse strand, counting down.
ATCCTGCAATTTCCGAATCCATCAAAAAATGTGCAGGATTTGAGCAACGACTAAAGTATAAAATTTAATCACCTTTAAATTACTATTTAGATTTTAGTCACTTCACGGGCAATGACTAAACGCTGAATGTCCGATGCACCTTCATAAATCTGGCTGACCCGTACATCACGGTAGATTCGCTCTACCGGGAAATCAGATACATAGCCATAACCGCCATGAATCTGAATCGCATCTGAACAGACGCGTTCAGCCATCGTGGATGCAAACAGTTTTGCCATTGAGGCTTCTTTTAAACACGGTAAGCCTGCATCTTTTAAAGTTGCTGCATGGAAAATCAGTTGCCGTGCCGCTTCAATTTGAGTCGCCATATCCGCCAGACGGAATGCGACGGCCTGATGCTGTACAATCTCTACCCCAAATGCTTTGCGCTGATTGGCATATTCCACCGCAGCATCAAGTGCAGCACGCGCCATGCCGACGGATTGTGCGGCAATGCCAATGCGGCCTGATTCAAGATTGGATAATGCAATCTTGTAGCCTTCACCTTCGTTGCCCAGTAGATTTTCGGCAGGAATGCGGCAATTTTCAAAAATGATGGTCGCGGTATCGGAACAATGCTGTCCCATTTTTTCTTCTAGACGGGAGACGATATAACCTTCTGTTTCTGTCGGCACAATGAAACAGGAAATGCCTTTTTTCCCTGCCGATTTATCCGTCACCGCAAAGACAATTGCAACTTGGGCATGTTTACCAGTGGTAATGAATTGTTTGGTACCATTCAATACCCATTCATCTCCGTCACGTTCTGCCTTACATTCTAGGGAACCTGCATCTGAACCTGCTTGCGGTTCGGTTAAGCAGAAACATCCCAACCATTCACCTGTGGCTAGTTTGGTTAAATATTTTTGTTTCTGTTCTTCTGTACCGTAGCGTTGGGTAATTCCACACGGCAATGAGTTTTGAACACTCACTATGGTTGAAATCGCGCCATCACCTGCGGCAATTTCCTCTAAAGCAAGCACCAGTGAAACATAATCCAGACCTGCACCACCCCATTGTTCAGATACGGTCATGCCTAAAGCACCCAACTCACCGAGTTCTTTCAGTTCTTGTGCAGGAAATTGAGCAGTTTTATCACGCTCTGCGGCAGTGGGTTTTAACCTGTTTTGCGAATAATCCCGCAACATGTCCTGAACCATCTTTTGTTCATCATTTAAAATCATTGAGCTTCCCTCTCATGGTCAGGTTTTTAAATTCGATATTTATTAAAATTTAAGCAATATTGGATACACGACAATCCCATTCGCAACCTGAAATACTTCTAAAAAGATAATGTTTCTGCGAGGAATTGGACTGTAATTTTGATTAAACAGGTTTTGCGAATGGAGATGGTTTTGCCTACTTTTCCCGAAAGAAAAGTAGGTCGAACCGAAGGTTATACCTAATCTTTACTTAATAATGTAAAGACTCCGTATTCCTACTCGAAACTTTGATATTTATCTCGGCTGCATACGAATTGCACCATCAAGACGAATCACTTCACCATTCAAATAAGTATTTTCAAAAATATGCCCCACCAACTGCGCAAACTCTTCCGGTTTGGCTAAACGTGGTGGAAACGGCACCATTTGTCCCAAAGCATCCTGTACATTTTGTGGCATGCCTTTAAGCATCGGTGTTTCCATAATGCCTGGCGCAATGGTCATTACACGAATCGCTTCACGCGCAAGCTCACGTGCCAAAGGCAAAGTCATGGCAACCACCGCACCTTTTGATGCTGCATAAGCTGATTGACCAATCTGACCATCAAAGGCAGCAACAGAAGCTGTGTTCACAATCACACCGCGTTCTTCCTCGCCGGCTTGTAATTGATATTTCGCTATCAAATTTGCAGCAAAACGAATCATATTGAATGTTCCGTTTACATTGATATTCAACACTTTCTGGAACATGGCAAAATCATGTATGCCATCACGTCCAAGTACTTTGGCAGAAGGTGCAATACCAGCACAATTGACCAGACCATTTAACTGGCCATACTCTTGTTCAATATTGTCAAAAAATACTTTTACTGCGTGCTCATCTGTTACGTCCAGTTTTACAAATACTGACTGCTCGCCTAAACGTTGCTGCATTTCCAGGCCTAGCTCTTGATTCATATCGACCATAAGCACTTTAGCACCCTGACCGACCAAATAAGTTGCTGTTGCTGCACCTAATCCTGATGCACCACCTGTCACAACAAACACTTTTCCTTGAATTTTCATTTTATTTTCCTGTCAATTCTTTGCATGAACACTCGACTTAAGATGCAGAGTAAATGCAGTTAAGCTAGAGTACAATTTCCAAATAATGCATCCTGAATGATGGATTCGGACAGTCCAATCTATCGCACAAATGAACTGAACATGGACATCAGTACATGAATGAACCAGATTTAAACTATAGCAAGGGAACCATCTCGATCAGTCTTGTGCATGAAGCACTGCTGTCTGCGCAGCATCAAGGATTAAACACACAGAATATTCTGCTCAAATCAGGCATTCCTGTTGAGTTAATGCAATCCGGTAAAGCACGTGTTTCCGTTTCACAATATGCTCAGCTTTGGACTGAACTGGCAGATACCATGAATGACGAGTTTTTTGGTATGGACAGTCACCCCATGCGTCGCGGCAGTTTTAAGCTTTTATCAAAGTCTGTCATACAGGCAGAAACCTTAGAAAAAGCCCTGCAACAGATTTTGCAATTTTTAAATCTGGTTCTGGATGATTTTGTTAGCCAATTATTTGTTCAGGAAAACTATGCTTATATTGTCATTTACGAGCAAAAACAGACCAAAAGAATGTTCAGCTATGCGACCTATTTAATGCTGATTCATGGTCTAATGTGCTGGTTAAGCGGACAAAGAGTTTTACTCAATCAGATTCAGCTCAAATGTGATGCGCCACTGGATGATCAAGACTATAAAGTCCGTTTTTGTGAAAATATTCAATATAATAGCAATGAAAACTACATCCAGTTCGATGCCAATTATTTAAAAATCCAGATCAAGCAAGATATGCAATCCTGGTACCGGTTCATTCAGCAGACGCCACACAATCTATTGGTACGTTTTAAAAATCCAAATGCCATTAGCTCTCAAATACGCAAACACTTAATGAATGTTCCGCCTGCTGAATGGCTGGAACTGAATGAAATTGCCCAGCGTTTAAATATGTCGGATGCGACTATTCAACGCCGTTTAAAAAGCGAAGGGGTCAGTTATCAGCAATTAAAAAATGATATCCGACGTGATACCGCGATTGAATTTCTCACCAAAACAGACAAGACCTTACAAGACATTAGTGATGAATTGAGCTTTCATGATCCAAGTGCATTTCATCGTGCTTTCAAGAAATGGACAGGTGTCAGTCCGGGGGCTTATCGTCAGCTTAAAGAGCAGTGAGTGACTTATATTTACATAGGTTAAAATTATTATTTAATAATTTTTAAAGTTTTCATTGGCTTAAAAAATCGACCCGCCATTCATCAAAAGATATTTGCATAAAGTTCCAAAATAGGTTATTTTTCACTCAATTTAAAAGCATAGTTTTATGCTTAACCTGCTGTTCTCCTCCTCGTGGAATCACCTTAAATTAAAGGTTCTGACATGCTTAAGATGATTGATGTACTAGAGCAAAGTTTAGTGCAAAATTTTACTCATTCTCTCAACACTCACACTTCTCAATTTGATGAGCTATTTAATCAGGGTATTTTAAATGCTTCTGATTCTGCCCTTCAAAAGGCTGTCGTCAGCTTTTTCAATCGTGCAGATGCCATTGAATCAGCTCAGGCACTTGATATCAGCGCTGACCGTATTCAAGCCTTAAAAGCGGGTACAGCTTTAAAAGATGATCAATATCTTGCAGATACTGCAAAAATTGTGGCGCTTTGTTTAGCACTCGAAACTGATACGCTTACACAATTAGAAATATCAGATTGTTTACAAGATTTCCCGGTATAAATCTGAAACAGATTAAAGAAAAAGCGGCTCACTGGAGCCGCTTTTTTTGGGGTAAATTTGTCCGACCCAAATGCACATCAACACGATATTTCTTTTATTCATTCGCTTGAAACATGGCATTAACAACCCGCTCTATTTTTTGCTGAATCGGCAGCAGATCAATCACAGTATTTTGAGCGCCCATCAAGGCATCAATCAATAACTTGCCAATCACTGCCCCAAAAAGCATATCTGCCAGCAACCCCGCTTCTAGTTGCACTTTATGCTGCGCATCTGGAATACGCTGAATCGAGTTAATTAAACTTTGCCGGCTATTTGCAATACCCATTTGATAAAATGTTTCAGCCATGCCATCCAAGCCATAATTTTCCGCAATCGCTAAACGGCATAATTTCAAATGTCGTTCAGATAGTACATATTCAGCAATCATGTTGAGATGCTGTTTCAAGGCATGAACAGGATTATCTTCATTTTTAAAATCAGCGGTCTGCTGCGGCCACAGATATGAAGATGAGATCAGTGAATTGAGCAATTCTCTTTTATCGGCAAAATGCACATATAAGGTCTTTTTTGACATTCCTGTTGCAGTCGCAATTTCAGCCATCGTCACATTTGCAAAACCCTTTTCACCAAAGAGTTTTTCTGCTGCAGCATAGATTTCTTTGCACCGATCTTCTACCGGCATGACCAAGGGCCGACCAATTTTCGTCATTTGACTCACTCATCAGGTTTTCTTGACTTAGGAAACTCATTGGTTTCTAATATGCGCCTTGTAAAAAGATCGCATCTTAGGCACTCATGACTTCTTCTACAAATCGTATCACACCGCTGCTCATTGCGGCACTTAGTACTATTGGTCCGCTCGGGATTGATATGTATTTACCCAGTATTCCCGCTATGGCCGCATCGTTGAATTGTACAGAAGGTGAGATTCAACTCAGTTTAATGACTTTTTTCTTGGGCTTGATGTTTGGTCAGCTATTTTATGGCCCATTGTCAGATAAATTTGGCCGTAAGCCGATGATTTATCTGGGTCTATGCATCTTTGTATTAGGCTCGATCGGTTGTGCATTTGCAGAATCAGTCATGCAATTACACTTTTTACGCTTAATTCAGGGTTTGGGTGGATCTATTGGTATGGTGATTGCCTTTGCCATTATTAAAGACCTCTATCAAGGTCCGATGATGGGCAAAATGATGTCGATGGTTTTGGCGATTCTAGGCCTCTCGCCAGTACTGGCTCCACTGATTGGTAATGGTTTGCAGCATTTAGAATCATGGCGTGCTATTTTCATCTTTTTAGCAGTTTACGCTGCAATTGTTTTTGTTGCATGTGCCAGCTTATTGCCAGAAACGCGCGCTAAAGAACACAGTGCTTCATTCAAGCTTTCTAAAACCTTTCATCATTATTTTAAAATTTATTTTGACCGAAAATTTATCGTTTATGCACTGACTCTTTGTATTGCACAAGCCGGTTTTTTTGCATACTTGGCCGGTTCTGCCAGTGTTTTCATTACTGAATATAAACTCACTGCAACACAATTTAGTGTGTTATTCGCCATTAATGCTTTAGGGCTGGTTGCTGCAGCAATTTTTAATCCTAAATTGCATCAAAAATTTGGCGCTTTAAAAACATATCGCCTAGTCAATACGGCTTACTTCATTGTGATTGGTTTACTGTTTAGCTTGCTTTGCATGGGCTATCACAATCTGTATATCGTATGCACCGGACTGTTTATTGCCGTGACCTTACTTGGCTTTATTATGCCTACCGGCAGCCAGCTTGCGTTAATGCATCAGCATGAACATACCGGTACTGCTTCTGCACTGTTAGGTTCAATGCAGTTTGGTACAGGTGCAATTGTTTCTGCAATTACCGGAGCTTTAGCCGCTTGGGGTGGTTTAGGGCTGATTCTGGTTATTTTTGTCTGTGCACTGGTTTCAGCACTGATGTGCAATACCTTATTTGAAAAACAAGATGCAGATTTACAGCAGCCTTCAGTTAAATAGTCTTTTATTTAAACTGTATTTATTTAAAAAATGGCTATTTAAATATGTAATAAAAATGCCGGCAAAAGTCGGCATTTTTTATCACCTCATATATTCGTAATTACATAATAATTACAATGAAATTTCATTGTATAACCTTCATTCTAAAGTGATTTTTATTTTACTTTTATTCATGCAGATGTATGTTTTTAATATATAGCCAAAAATATAGGAAAACAGAAATTAAAACCAATAAAATCCAAAAAGTTAAAATATAAGAATCAATATATCTCGTTGTCTGCCACTTCACCCAGCACTTTAACCGGTTTATGCAACAGTTTAAGTTTGGCCTGGATGTTTATGATTGTCGCCGAACTGATTGCCGCAACCCAAGGGATTGGTTATTTACTCAGTGATGGACGGGAAACGTCTCGACCTGACATTGTGATTATTGTAATTATCTTATTGGCGATTTTAGGAAAAATAACCGATAATTTAATGAAAATGGCTGAAAGCTGGTTGTTACGCTGGCGGGATGTGGTCAAAAAATAAAGCGCTAAAAAGCGCTTTATTTTTAAACCGATTACTTTCAGTTATTTGGAACAACCGATCGTTACACGGTTATTGCCGCCGTAATCCTTGATGGTTTGAATATCTTTATAACCATATTTTTTAAACAGTTGATACACCACCCCGGCCTGGTCATAGCCATGCTCAAGTGCAATCCAGCCGTAGGCGGTTAGCCACTTTTTACCGTTTTGAATAATAAATTCAATATCAGCCAGACCATTATTGCCTGCAACCAAAGCACGTCTAGGCTCTGCCGCCAACCCTTTAATGTGTTTATCCTGAGGGTCAATATAAGGCGGATTCGAAACAATCACATCAAAGAACTGGTTTTTTTCTAGCGCTTTAAACCAACTGCCACATGAAAATTTCACATGATTCAAATCATGCTTATCCGCATTAAATTTCGCAACTTCTAAAGTTGGCGCATAAATATCCGTTGCAGTTACTTCCCATTCAGGACGTTCACTGGCAAGTGATAAAGCAATTGCACCGGTGCCTGTACCCAAATCAACGACACGCGCATCTTCAGGCAAGTCCAAATGTAAAACAGATTCCACCAGAACTTCTGTATCGGGACGCGGTACCAAAGTATCTTTGGTCACTTTTAAATCTAGCGTCCAAAATGGCTGTGAACCTGTGACATAGGCCAAAGGTTCGCCATCTTCGATACGGTTTAAACCATCGATATAGGCTTGTTCTTGCTCAGCTGTCAGTTGCTGATCCTTTTTCATCACCAAATCAAAAGAATCAATTTTGGTGATATGTTCGAGCAACCAAGCATTTTCTTGGCGCTCATAACTTTCTGCTTCACCACGTAAGGCCAAAGCCTGTGCAATATTCAATTAACCACCATTCTGTTGTGCAAGCATTGCCAGCTGATCTGCCTGATATTCACGATGTAAGCTGTCGAGCAATTCTGTTAAATCACCTTCCATCACGGCATCTAACTTATATAAGGTTAAGTTAATACGGTGATCAGTCATACGGCCTTGCGGATAGTTATAGGTACGAATACGTTCTGAACGGTCACCAGAACCGACCAAGTCACGGCGCATTTCTGAAGTGGCAGCATCGGCAGCGGCACGTTTGGCATTTTCCAGACGTGAAACCAGTAAAGCCATGGCTTTGGCTTTGTTCTTATGCTGTGAACGCTCGTCCTGACACTCAACCACTGTACCTGTTGGAATATGGGTAATACGCACTGCAGAGTCAGTTTTGTTAATGTGCTGACCACCCGCACCCGATGCACGATAAGTATCAATACGCAGTTCAGAAGAATTGATTTCAACTGAAGTATCAACATCCACTTCTGGAAGGATCGCGACTGTACATGCAGAGGTATGAACACGACCTTGAGATTCAGTTGCAGGGACACGCTGTACACGGTGCGCGCCACTTTCAAACTTCAGGCGGCCATACACGCCTTCACCATTAATCAGGCAAATAACTTCTTTATAACCGCCATGCTCGCCTTCGTTCTCTGACAGGATTTCGAGTTTCCAGCCTTGAGTTTCAGCGTACTTGCTATACATGCGATACAAGTCGCCCGAGAAAATCGCTGCTTCATCACCGCCTGTTCCGGCACGAATTTCCAGATAGGCAGAGTTGGCATCATTCGGATCTTTCGGAATCATCAGGATATTTAAGTCTGATTCAAGGGATGAAATCAGCACTTTGTTTTCTTGAATTTCTTCCTGCGCCATTTCCTTAAAGTCAGGATCGGACAACATGGCTTCAGCAGTTTCAATGTCTTTTTCAGCTTGGGTGTACTTTTTCCAAACTTCAGTAATTTCAGTCAAGTCATTATGTTCACGCGAAAGTTGACGAAAGCGTTTGTTGTCAGAAATGACTTCTATATCCGCAAGCAATGCGTTTAATTCTTCATGACGGTCAGAAAGTTGATCTAATCGTAAACGTAACGATTCTTTCATTTTGCAAAATATCTCAATACAAAGGCTATCTCCATGCCTTATATGACATAGATCAGCTCAAAAAAATTGTGCCTAGTGTAACGATTCTAAGGGTTAAATGACATAGATATTGTGGGGACACAACCACATATAAAAAGGGATTTTTTTAAGACAGGATCTAAATCCATTCTTGTTTCATTCATATTCTTCTTATAAATGTTTATTTTATGAGCATTTTCCACACTATTAACATAACTTTACAAAGCAGACACTAAACGCCACAACTCTGATTGCTCCTCTTCACATTTCCCGGAAATCTTTTTGTTACATTTGCTCCATCGAAATAACTGACTGACAACGTCCGCTTTTTTGGACATGGAGTTAACTATGAAATTGAATGCATTATTATTAAGCGCAACATTAGCAACTGCATCAATGTTTACTGTTTCTGCTCATGCTGACAGTACAACTCGTATCGCAGCCACTTCTGCATTAGGTAGTGTGGCAGGTACGGCTCTTGGTAAACAAATGGGTGGCAACACTGGCGCAATGATCGGTTCTGCACTTGGTGGTGCTGGTGGTGCTGCTGTTTCAGCAAATAAACGTGACCGTACCGGTGCTGCAATTGGTGGTGGTTTAGGCGGTGTCGGCGGTTATGCTGTAGGTAAAAACATGGGCGGTACAACCGGTGGTTATATCGGTTCTGCTCTAGGCGCTGCCGGTGGTTCAGTACTGGGGAAAAAAGTATCACAAGATCGCCATGCCGACCAACGCTCTTACAAAAAACATTCTAAAAAATACCGTCGCAGCCATCGTTAATTCATCACCGTTCGGCTGAACATTAAAAGCACCTTCGGGTGCTTTTTTTTGCACCCTCTTTAAGACTTGTTAATTATGGATAAATTCGGCAGATAAAAACTACAAACGATTAACAACTCATCCATCTTCATTTCCACATTTTTTATTACATTTAACTCAAGAGATAACAAATAGATTCCAACTGGAGTTCACCATGAAATTTAATTCAATTTTATTTGCTACAGTCATTGCAACTTCTGCTATTGCAACCACAGCAACTAATGCAGGTAATACGACCAATGTCGCTTTAACTTCTGCACTTGGTAGTGTGGTAGGTACAGCAGTGGGTAAACAAATGGGTGGTAACACTGGCGCAATGATTGGTTCTGCACTGGGTGGTGCAGGTGGTGCTGCTGTTTCAGCAAATAAACGTGACCGTACTGGTGCTGCAATCGGTGGTGGTTTAGGTGGTGTTGGTGGTTACACCGTAGGTAAAAGCGTGGGCGGTTCGACCGGTGGTTATATCGGTTCTGCTCTAGGCGCGGCCGGTGGTTCGGTACTGGGTAAAAAAGTATCACAAGATCGCCGTTATGATGACCGTACAGACCGCCGTTATAATAGCTATAACAACCGTCGCTACAACCGCCGTTAAGATTCAGGTTTCAATTTTAAAGCACCTTGGGGTGCTTTTTTAGTTTTTAATCATGATGATTGATTATGAATAAATCTGGCAGAAAAAAAATACAAATAATGAACAACTCATTCATTTTCATTGCTACATCTTTTATTACATTTGATACAAGAGATAACAAAAGCTTCAAAAAGGAGTTTGCCATGAAATTTAATTCAATCATTCTAGCTGCTGTAGTAGCGACATCTGCTTTAACAATGACTACAGCCAATGCAGGTAATGCAACAAATACAGCCTTGACCTCTGCCTTAGGGGGTGTCGTGGGCGCCGCAGTCGGTAAACAAATGGGCGGCACTACAGGTGCAATGATTGGTTCCGCTATTGGTGGCGGTGCAGGTGCTGGTGTTGCTGCAAACAAACGTGATCGTACTGGCGCTGTGATTGGCGGTGCTTTGGGTGGTGCTGGTGGTTATACCGTAGGTAAAAACATGGGTGGTACCAACGGTGGTTATATTGGTGCTGGCTTAGGTTCTGCAGGTGGGGCATTGCTGGGTAAAAAAGTAAGTGAAGACCGCCGTTATGATGACCGATACGATCGTGACTACTCTGATCGTGATGAGCGTCGCTATAATGATCGCTATGACCGTCGTAGCAGTAAATATCGTTATAATGACCGCCATGACAATGGCCGTCATGTAGGCTGGAACAAACGTCGTTAATTCTAAAGATTTAATTTAAAGCACCTTCGGGTGCTTTTTTTATATATGTATTTTATATAGGTACTGCAATTACTTAATTCATACTCATAATATCAATATATCGAAAAAAAACGATATACAAATTCAATCAGTCATCGTATGCTTTTCTTAGATTCCATATTTGAGAAAACCAATGCGTTTGTTAAAAGACATCCAATTTTCAATACTTGAACTTGCACCCGTCCGTGATGATAAAAGCATTCAATTTTCACTGCATCATGCTTTGGAAGTGGCACAAAAGGCTGAACAATTAGGTTATAAACGTCTATGGTTGGCAGAACATCATAATATGGACGGCATTGCCAGTTCGGCAACTGCGGTATTACTAGGTTATATCTTAGCAAATACCCACACCTTAAAAGTCGGTTCAGGTGGCATCATGCTGCCTAATCATGCACCACTGGTCGTTGCTGAACAATTTGGTACTTTAGCCACCCTTTATCCGAATCGTGTGGAATTGGGGCTTGGCCGAGCCCCTGGAACAGATCAGGTCACAATGCGCGCCTTACGTCGTGGCCGTCAGGAAACTGAAGACCAGTTCCCACAAGACGTATTGGAAATCCTGCAATACTTCAAAGAACCTGCACCGCATCAACGTATTGTGGCCACTCCAGGTCAAAACACGCATGTTCCGGTTTGGCTTTTAGGCTCAAGTCTATTCAGCGCGCAACTGGCAGCTAAATTGGGACTTCCCTACTCCTTTGCTTCACATTTTGCGCCGCGCATGCTCGATCAAGCGATCAAGCTGTATAGAGAAAACTTTGAACCTTCTGAATATCTGGATCGTCCTTATGTTTCCATGGGTGTTCCAACTGTGGTTGCTCAGACTGATGAAGAAGCTGAATATCTGGCAACCAGTGCCTATCAACGCGTACTGGGCTTAATGCGTGGACAAAGCTTGAAACTCAAAGCTCCTGTTGAAACAATGGAAGGCATTTGGTCACCTGCAGAAAAAATGTCAGTCGATAACTTCTATGCGATGGGACAAGTTGGTTCAGCAGAAACTGTTAAAGCCGGTTTAGAAAAATTGCTGGAAAAATACAATGTTGATGAGTTCATTTTCACCTGTGACATTTACGATACAGATAAACGTATTCAGAACTTTGAATTATTGATGGATATCAAAAATTCCTGATCGTTTTGAAAATTCTCCATAGCACCTGTATAGGTGCTATTTTTTTATCTCAAATGCCCATTCAGCTGATCATCTTATCGATTTTATGCCGATTCGATTGGACAACATATGTGATCTTGTTTAGCTTAAACATAATAGCCGCATAAAAAACAACCAAATACAAAAAATGGAAAATAGAATGAATCAATATATCAATAAACCTAGCTCTGCATTTATTGCTGTAAGTTGGGTGGCACTGATCACGGGTGCAGCAGCATATATCATCGGCTTATTTAACGCGTCAATGCTACTAAATGAAAAAGGCTATTATTTAATCCTGATTTTATATGGCTTATTTGCAGCAGTCTCTTTGCAAAAAATTGTCCGTGATAAGCTCGAAGGCATTCAAGTGACTGCAATTTATTTTGGGCTTTGCTGGGCATCCATCGTGATCTGTATTGCTTTACTTGCCATTGGCTTATGGAATGCTTCACTTGAATTAAGTGAAAAAGGATTTTATATCATGGCATTTCTACTGAGTTTATTTGGCGCAGTTGCGGTACAGAAAAATATTCGTGATTTAGACTATCTCAGAACACATACCCAGCCACCAAGTATCCCCCATTACGCCAACACACCATTTCAAGCTGTAGAACAGGATGAGGAAAAAACTTAAGCTGTCACAAGCATGCTAAAAAACCAAGACTTGTTCCTTCATGGCAAGTCTTTTTTTATGAAAGCCCAATTAAAAAATCATGAAGATCAATCACAAGAGAATCACTATGTCACAGTGAATTTTCCAGAATTGTAAGAACAATCAAACCAGAGTTATCACAACGATTGATATTAAATTATTTTATCCTAAGCGCATAACAACCTAAATCATAAGCAAAAAATAATCCACATTCTAATTAATCCCGGCGTTTCGATGACTGACCGGATTCCAGAAAAATCTTTACCAAAAGTTCCAATCTGGGTATATCAATGAACTGTAGAACTCATCGCGACAAAGTAAAAATAAGAAAGGATATGTAAATGGTTAACAAGAAAAAAGATCCATTGGATGGTTTCTTTCAGAATACACCCGATTTTTTTCAAAAATTTAAGGGGAAAATTGTTTCATCAGAAGATATTAAACACTTTGATTTTTCCAGTTTAAATGTTGCCATTGTAGGTGCAAATCAAAGGACAGTGACGCATTTAGATCAAATTTGCAGTCATGCTAAATCAGTTAAAATATTTCAAATTACCCCCCATTTTATTTTGCCACATACAGAAAAAGGCATTCATAAACTGCTTTCGCATCCTTTGATTATTAAAAATCGCCGCTTATTTAACAATCGCGTCAAATCATTATTGGCTATTCGCTATCTTGAATCACAACTAAAAGACAACTGGTTAAAACGGCAGTTAATGCCCAACTCAGCAAGTGAAAATAAAGTGTTTTTTAAGTCAGATACTTACTATGCAGCCCTACAGCGTGAAAACTGCAAGTTAATTACATGGCCGGTGGTTAAAATTACAGAGCATGCCGTACAAAGTATAGAAGGCATTGAACACTTGGTAGACGTGATTATCACGACCTATTAAGTTTCAAGCATAAAAAAGAGGCGGATATGCCTCTTTTTTATCGATCGATTTATTTTACTGTACCGGTATATTGATAATTTTTTTTAGCTTTTTGATAGCGCAAATAATTTTGTGTCAACTCACCTGATGGCTTAATCAATAAAATATCAATGTTTTTAAGATTCTCAGATACGCGAATATAGTGTCGATCCATATCAAAAGGTTGGATATTTTTTGGATAAAAATTGCAGTCATAGCTGACATCTATCTGATCCAATGCTTTTGTTTTAGTCTTAAAGACATTCACAGATTTATATTGGGCATTTTTAATTTGAGTCGCTTGAATGCTATAAGCCCCCACACAACCACTGCCAATATGCGTTCTGAAAATAAGATAAGTAGGCATATTATTTAATTGAGTTTGATGGATTGCCTTAATCAATCCCCCATCATTTAATGCCTGGGTAATGACTTTGTTGCCCTGTTTAAACTGTACATAAGACTCAAATTCCCGCATTGAGCCTCCAGCAGAAATATTAAACGTATAAAATTTAAGCTTTCGATCAGGGCTATAGTTCACAAAAATCATATTTTTGCTCAGCATATTTTTAAATGCATAGCTAAAACTTTGCGGATTTTTTTCAATAAAGTCTGCTACTTTTAATTCAACTTCCTGATTGACGCCGTCATTTTCATAGCGATCAGTCAGACTGGTTTTATAATATTGATTGATGATATTACTTTCAAATTGAGCCACAGATTGTGCAAAAGTCTGACCATTCACCAGACCCAACATAGCGAAAAAAAGAGCAATTGTTTTTAGCTTTAATATTTTATTCATATAACAGTCCTCTTATTTTTCGATTATAAAAAGTAGAGTTAAACCTTTTGATTTAACTCTACTTTTACTTTAACCAATACGACGTTTAAGTCCTGTCATTTGTAAAACACGGGTTGAAATTTCTTCAATCGACATTTCTGAAACATTCAAATATTTAATGCCTTCAGAAATATAAATCCCTTCAACTGCACGAAGTTCCATCTGACATTGACTGAAACTTGCATAACGGCTGTTTGCCTTGCGTTCAGTACGAATCGCCACAAGACGCTCCGCATCAATCATTAAACCAAACAGTTTATTTTTATGTGGACGCAATACTGCAGGCAAACGGTTGTCGTCCAGATCTTCTTCAGTTAACGGATAGTTCGCAACACGAATGCCAAATTGTAATGACAAATAAATTGAGGTTGGGGTTTTGCCTGAGCGTGATACGCCAATCAGAATTAAATCAGCCTTGTCATAATGGCGTGTACGTGCCCCATCATCGTTGTCCAAAGCGAAATGAACTGCATCAATACGGGCTTTATATGACTCTGAATCGGTCACTGCATGGGTCTGTCCGACTAAAGTTGTAGGAGGAGTACCTAAAACCTCAGACAACTTACCAATAAGACCTTCAAATACATCAAGATTTACTGCATTTGCAGTGTTAATAATATCGCGTACATACGGGTCTACAAGGGTATCAAACACCAGTGGTTGCTGCCCATCACGCTCAGCGCGCTGGTTAATCTCTGCAACCACAGTCATTGCAGCCTCTTCAGAGCTAATATAAGGAATAATATGAATGTCAAAATCTACATGAGGAAACTGCGCTAACAGTGAGTGTCCAAGGGTTTCAGCGGTAATTGCCGTACCATCGGAGATAAAAAACACACTGCGCTTAATTTGTTTACCTTCTGACATTAAAATTCTCCTTAAATATTTGTCTAAGTACTGTAAAATCTTTATAGTAAACCGATCTTACATGACTGTCGCCGAGTTAAATCAAAAAGCTTCGCGATTTGTTATAATTTCATGCCAAGATATGATTAATACTGCAAAAGTGGAGTAACAACTTTGGAAGCGCGCGTAATTGGTCTAGAAAAATTAGGGAAACACGACGTTGAACTTGTAGGTGGGAAAAACTCATCTCTGGGTGAAATGATCAGCCACTTATCTAATGCTGGTGTGTCAGTACCCGGTGGTTTTGCAACCACAGCTGCTGCTTATCGTGAATTTCTCGAGCAAAGTGGCCTAAACGCTAAAATTCAGGCAGAGCTATCAACGTTAAATGTTGATGACGTAAATGCTCTTGCCGCAACTGGCGCCAAAATTCGCCAATGGATAGTCGATACTCCGCTTACAGCAGAACTTGAAAAAGAAGTTCGCGACGCTTTCGCTGAATTATCTAACGGCAACCCTGACATCGCGGTTGCCGTTCGTTCATCTGCAACTGCAGAAGATTTACCAGACGCTTCTTTTGCCGGCCAGCAAGAAACTTTCTTGAACATTCGCGGAATCGATAATGTATTGATTGCGATTAAAGAAGTTTTTGCATCTTTATATAATGACCGTGCAATTGCATACCGCGTACATCAAAACTTCAAACATGAAGTTGTTGCCCTTTCTGCGGGTATTCAACGCATGGTACGTTCTGAAACAGGTGCTGCCGGTGTAATGTTTACATTGGACACAGAATCTGGTTTCCGTGATGTAGTATTTATTACTGCATCTTATGGTTTGGGTGAAATGGTTGTTCAGGGCGCAGTAAACCCTGACGAATTCTACCTGTCTAAACCATTATTAAACGCTGGCAAACATTCTATCCTGCGTCGTAATCTTGGTTCTAAACACCAAAAAATGATTTATGGCGAAGAAGCTTCTGCAGGTAAATCGGTTGTGGTCGTAGACGTTGAAAAACAGGAACGCCAACAATTCGCATTAAATGATCACGAACTTCAAGAACTTGCTAAACAAGCCTTAATCATTGAAAACCATTACGGTTCTCCAATGGACATCGAATGGGCGAAAGATGGCGATGACGATCAAATCTATATCGTTCAAGCACGTCCTGAAACTGTAAAAAGCCGTGAAAATGTCGGCACAATGGAACGTTACCTGCTTAAACAAAAAGGTACTGTGATTTGTGAAGGCCGTTCAATTGGTCAACGTATCGGTTCTGGTAAAGTACGTATCGTTTCTTCAATTAAAGAAATGGATAAAGTACAAGACGGTGATGTTCTTGTATCTGACATGACTGACCCGGATTGGGAACCAGTGATGAAACGTGCGGCTGCGATTGTAACCAATCGTGGTGGTCGTACTTGTCACGCGGCAATCATTGCACGTGAGCTTGGCGTTCCAGCAATCGTGGGTTGTGGCAATGCAACTGAAGTCCTTGTAGATGGTCAAGAAGTAACAGTTTCTTGTGCTGAAGGCGATACAGGCTTCATCTACGAAGGTTCTTTAGATTTCGAAGTTCAACGTAACTCTATCGAATCTATGCCAGCACTTCCGTTCAAAGTCATGATGAATGTCGGTAACCCTGACCGTGCATTTGACTTCGCACAAATTCCAAACGAAGGTATTGGTTTAGCACGTTTAGAATTCATCATCAACCGTATGATTGGTGTACATCCTAAAGCCTTGTTAAACATTGACAGCCTTCCACGCGAAACTCGTGCAGCTGTTATGGCACGTACTGCGGGCTACTCTTCTCCAATCGAATTCTATGTAGAAAAATTGGTTGAAGGTATTTCAACCCTTGCTGCTGCTTTCGCTGACAAACCAGTGATTGTTCGTATGTCTGACTTCAAGTCAAATGAATATGCGAACTTGATCGGTGGTAAGTTATACGAGCCAGAAGAAGAAAATCCAATGCTTGGTTTCCGTGGCGCTAGCCGTTACGTGTCTGACAACTTCCGTGACTGTTTTGAGCTTGAATGCCGTGCATTGAAGAAAGCACGTGATGAAATGGGCTTAACCAACATTCAGATCATGATTCCTTTCGTACGTACAGTTGCTGAAGCGAAACGTGTAATCGAGTTATTGGGGCTGAATGGTCTTAAACGCGGTGAAAACGGTCTTAAAGTAATCATGATGTGCGAATTGCCAACCAATGCATTGTTGGCTGATCAATTCCTTGAACACTTCGATGGCTTCTCTATCGGTTCTAACGACTTGACTCAGTTAACGCTTGGTCTTGACCGTGACTCCGGTATCGTTTCCCATCTGTTCGACGAACGTGATCCAGCAGTAAAAGCATTGCTTTCACTTGCAATTCAAGCATGCCGTAAAGCAGGTAAATATGTCGGTATTTGTGGTCAAGGTCCTTCTGACCACCCAGATCTTGCTCAATGGTTGATGGAACAAGGCATTGAATCAGTATCTCTAAACCCAGACTCGGTTTTAGACACCTGGTTCTTCCTTGCTGAAGAAAAAGCTCAACAAGCTTAAGAAACTATGTTAAAAAAAGACCCACATTTGGGTCTTTTTTTTCATCTATAATTTAAGGGTTTGCCATACAAACCTAATTTACGTTTTGAGATTTAATATTTATGCAAATTTACTTGGCTCGTAATAATCAACAAGCTGGTCCATATACCTTAGAGCAGTTGAACCAGATGCTCACTAGTCAGCAAGTTCTGCTCACAGATTTGGCTTGGCATCAAGGCATGACCGAATGGAAAGCTTTAGGTGAATTAACCCAAGGTAAACTTGTATATCAACCTGAAGGTTATGTAGCTCCTGCAGCTTTTCCTGAGCAAACCCCTGTTCAGAATTCCAGCTTCAGTAAAATTCATATTGAAAAAAAAGCAGCACCCAATGATGAACTCGCTTCAATCACTACCCGGATCTTAGCAAAAATTATCGATTTATTGCTCTGGTTACCCGCAGCAGCCATTCCATCTTTTTTTCTGAAACCCGAACAGGTTAACCAGTTGTCCGAGATTCAGCAAAAGATGCAATCTGCCGATACCTCCACTCAGGCAGTTCAACTACAGCAGCAATTATTTACCCTTATTCCCGCAGAAGCTTGGCAAGCAATGTGTGTATATATCATTATTATGCTGGGAATTCAGGCATTTATATTAGCTAAATCTGGGCAAAGCATTGGCAAGAAACTGACTAAAATTAAAATCGTAGATGCAGAAAGTGGTGAGAAAGTCAGCTTAATGCGTGCATTTACTTTACGTAGTTTCATCTTCATTATTTTGAATTTGCTGTTTATGCCATTTGTCACCATTGTTGACCATGTTTTTGCGATTGGCGAAAAACGCCAAACTTTGCATGATAAGCTTGCAAAAACTAAAGTGATCAAACAATAATCATACAAAAAACAGGGCTATTTATAGCCCTGTTTTTCCCCAGAATATTGATATTAAAATAAAATTATTACATGAAAAGTTTAATTCCGAGTAAAAAAATCGGTTTTTATAACAGTCATTTAAAGCCCCTTTACATATAGCTTAGTTCAACAATATGAGGCATAATGCCTCACAACGTAGCGGTGTCTCATGATTGGGAAGGATTTTCTATGCTTAGAATTTCTAAGCGAAAATAAAAACATTTCCAATCATGCGACACTTTAATCGCTATCCCATATTAAATTAGGGAATGGGACTCTTCACCGAGGTTGTAAAATGAGACAAACAATTTTAGCTGTATTGTCTTTATCTGCGATGGCTGCACTCTTGACTGGGTGTGGCGGTGATATGGTACTTCTAAACTCAAAAGGTCCAGTTGCTCAAGGTCAATCTGACCTGATGATGACTGCGATCTATTTAATGCTTTTGGTGGTAATTCCATCAGCAATTATGGCATTGTGGTTTGGATGGAAATATCGCGCATCGAATAAAGATGCAGACTATAAACCTACATGGGCACACTCAACTGCAATTGAAATTGTAGTATGGGGTATACCTGTCATTATTATTGGTATTCTAGCGTGGTTAACTTGGTGGGGTTCCCACAAGTATGACCCATACCGTCCGGTAGAATCTGATAAAGCACCTTTAACTGTTCAAGTTATTGCTGAACAATTCAAATGGATCTTCATCTACCCAGAACAAAACATTGCGACTGTTAACGAAATGCGCTTCCCAGAGAAAACTCCGGTTAGTCTTCGTTTAACTTCTAACTTCACAATGAACTCGTTCTTTATCCCTGCATTGTCTGGTCAGATTTATGCAATGGCGGGTATGCAGACTCACTTGAACTTCTTGGCAGACGAAACTAGCTCAGCCGAAGGCTACCGCGGTTTCTCTTCTAACTATTCAGGTTATGGCTTCTCACAAATGCGCTTCCGTGCTCATTCTGTGACAGATGCACAGTTTGCTGAATGGGTAGCGGCAGTTAAATCAGGTAATGGCACTTCAGTAAATCCTAACGCAGTTCAAAAAGCTGTTTTAGACCAAACTGAATTTGCTGCTTTACGTGACGGTAACCGTTCTACGCACCAAATCGAAGCAATGGTTGTGAATGCTCAAACTCCTGAAGAGAAGGCTGCTGCTGAAGCGTTGAAGCCTTATCCAACTAAGCCACACCCAGTGACTTATTATTCTTCAGTAGAGCCTAAATTGTTCGAATCAGTGATTAACAGATACATGAGCAACTACCACGGTGCTGACCATTCAGCAACTGCGGATCATGAAGCTGCTGCTTCTGATGCTCATGCAAATGTTGAACATGCGACTGCAGCTTCTGTAGAGGAATAAGACATGAGCTTATTAGGTAAGTTAGGTCCGGATTCAATTCCACACGATCCAATTGTATTGGTGACTGTTGCGATGATGATCCTAGGTGGCCTTGCAGTCGTTGCAGGGATCACCTACTTTAAAAAATGGAACTACCTGTGGACTGAATGGTTCACTTCTGTAGACCATAAAAAAATTGGTATCATGTATATCTTTGTATCTGTAATCATGTTAGTTCGTGGTTTCGCAGATGCGATCATGATGCGTCTTCAACAGTTCCTCGCGCGAGGTGGTGGTGAAGGCTATTTACATCCTGAACATTACGATCAGATCTTTACTGCCCATGGCGTAATCATGATCTTCTTCGTGGCGATGGGTCTTGTAGTTGGCTTAATGAACATCTCTGTACCTTTACAGATTGGTGCTCGTGACGTTGCCTTCCCATTATTGAACTCACTCAGTTTCTGGTTATTTGCTGGTGCTGCGGGTCTAATGATGGCTTCTCTTGCACTAGGCGAATTCGCTGCAACTGGTTGGATGGCTTATCCTCCACTATCAGGCATTGAATATTCTCCAGGCGTAGGTGTTGATTACTATATCTGGGCACTGCAAATTTCAGGCTTGGGTACGCTTTTAACGGGTGTTAACTTCTTCGTTACCATCATTAAAATGCGCGCACCTGGCATGACACTCATGGATATGCCGATCTTTACCTGGACATCTTTATGTACAGCAGTATTGATCATTGCAGCTTTCCCAGTGTTGACTGCTACGATTGCAATGTTGTCACTTGACCGTTACTTCGGTTTCCACTTCTTTACAAACGACTTGGGTGGTAGCCCAATGATGTATGTAAACTTGATTTGGACTTGGGGTCACCCAGAAGTTTACATCTTGGTATTACCTGCATTCGGTATTTACTCAGAAGTTGTAGCAACGTTCTCTCGTAAAGCATTGTTTGGTTACAAATCAATGGTGTATGCAACTGTAGCAATCACAGTATTGTCTTTCGTTGTATGGGTTCACCACTTCTTTACCATGGGTGCTGGTGCCAACGTTAACGCGTTCTTCGGTATCATGACCATGATTATTGCCATCCCTACTGGTGTGAAAATCTTCTCTTGGTTATTCACCATGTACAAGGGTCGCATTACCTTTACAACACCAATGCTTTGGACACTTGGCTTCCTTGTGACTTTTGGTATCGGTGGTTTAACAGGTGTATTAATGGCAGTTCCACCAGCGGACTTCCTGGTACATAACTCGTTATTCTTGATTGCTCACTTCCATAACGTAATTATTGGTGGTGTAGTATTTGCAATGTTCGCAGGTATCATTTTCTACTGGCCAAAAATGTTTGGCTGGAAACTCAATGAAACTTGGGGCAAGGCAGCTTTCTGGTTCTGGTTCTTCGGTTTCTACTTTGCATTCATGCCACTTTATATCCTTGGTTTCATGGGTATGACTCGTCGCTTGAATACATATGACAACCCTGAATGGGATCCGTATGTATCGATTGCATTATTTGGTGCTGTTCTGGTTGCTCTTGGTATTGCATGTTTCTTAATGCAAATCATTGTTGGCTTCTTACAACGCAACAACAATATCGATCACACTGGCGACATCTGGGATGGCCGTACTTTAGAATGGGCGACTTCTTCACCTGCTCCGTTCTATAACTTTGCTCATCTTCCAAAGATCAATGGTATTGATACTTTCTGGACTGACAAAGAAAATGGCATCGCATATGCTAAACCAACCAAGTATGAAGACATTCATATGCCAACCAACCGTGCTGCTGGTTTCGTTATCGCTATGTTCATCACTGTAATGGGCTTCGCGTTAATCTGGCATATCTGGTGGTTAGTAGTTGTTACGTTCATTGCCACTATCGTTAGCTTCATTGTGTCTTCTTTCACCAAGAAAGTGGATTACTATGTACCTGCTGCCGAAGTTGAGCGTATTGAAAACGAACGCTATGCGATTCTTGAAAAACACTTGAAGAAGGACTAAGACAATGGCTGAAGTACTTCATCACGACAACCATGGACACGATGAGCATCATCATCACGATGATACTGACATCACAGTCTTTGGTTTCTGGACTTACTTGATGAGTGACTTGATCCTGTTCGGGACACTCTTCATTGCGTTCGCTGTATTAAGCAGTCACATTCCTGTTGGTACTCCAAGTGCTAAAGAGCTTTTTGGTGATTCTTTAGGTTTCGTTTTAACTGAAACTTTCGCCCTCTTGATCTCTTCTGTGACCTTCGGTTTTGCCGTACTTGCTTCATACAAGAAAAATGTGGGTCAAGTTCTCACTTGGTTAGCAATTACTTGGGTATTTGGTGCTGCCTTCATCGGTATGGAACTTTATGAGTTCAACCACCTTGTACACGCTGGCCATGGTCCGACTACAAGTGCGTTCTTATCTGCGTTCTTTACCTTAGTTGGTACGCACGGTATTCACGTAACTTCTGGTTTGGTATGGATGCTTGTGTTGATGTATCAAATCAAGAAAAATGGTTTGACACTTCCAAACACTCGTCGTCTTGCTTGCCTAAGCTTGTTCTGGCACTTCCTTGACATCGTTTGGATCTGTGTATTCAGCGTAGTTTATTTGATGGGAGTTCTATAATGAGTCATGACCATAACTCTGCTGGTGCAGCGCACGGCAATACTAAGCAATATACCATTGGCTTCATTCTTTCAGTTTTGCTTACAGTCATTCCTTTTGGTATGGTTATGGCAGGCGGTTTTGGACGTGGCCTGGTTATTGCAACGATTGCGATCACAGCTGTTGCTCAGATTCTTGTACAGTTAATTTACTTCCTGCACATGAACTCTTCTTCAGAGCAACGCTGGAATGTTATTGCGTTCATCTATACAATTCTTACAGTTGCAATCTTATTGGTTGGGTCTGTATGGATCATGAACTACCTTCACTACAACATGATGATCTAAACTGATTGTCATGCTGAAAAAGTATTTATTCCTGACTAAACCAGGAATTCTCTTTGGTAACTTTGTTACCACTTTGGGCGGCTATTTCCTAGCCGCTCAAGGTTCTGTAGATTTCCTTTTATTGCTTATTACCCTCCTTGGTACAACTTTGGTTGTTGCCTCTGGTTGTGTGGTCAATAACGTTATTGACCAGGACATCGACCAAAAAATGCAGCGCACACAAAATCGTGCGATGGTTAAAAAATCTGTTTCTGTCCCTGTGGCCTTGGTGTATTCCCTGGTACTTGGAGTGATGGGTTTTAGCATTTTATGGTTCTGGGTAAATGCGTACGCTTTTTTATTTGCAGTGATTGGTTTTGTGGTCTATGTGGTGCTTTATAGCCTCTGGACAAAACGCACAACAATTCACCAAACCGTTATTGGAAGTATTTCTGGTGCAAGCCCACCAGTAATTGGATATACCGCTGTTAGTAATGAATTTGACTTGGCTGCACTGCTTATTTTTATTGGTTATGCACTTTGGCAAATGCCTCATTCCTGGGCGATTGCAGTATATCGTTTTGATGACTACAAAAATGCAGGTATTCCGATTCTTCCTGTAGCACGTTCTGTTTTACGTACTAAAATTGAATCACTGATTTATGTTATTTTATTTACCATCACCATGAATGCCCTGTTTGTCTATGGTTATACAAACTGGCTATATCTGGTTATTTTAAATGCGCTATGCATTTATTGGTTTTATATTGGTGTACTGGGCTTTAAAGCTGAAAATGACCAACTCTGGGCAAAACGCTTTTTCCTGTTTTCGGTTATTCTGATTACGATCATCAGTATATGTTTTAGTTTTACCTCCCAAGCGCCAGCAACACAAATCGCGTTTTTCTAAAAAAGATAGAGTTCTACTCTATCTTTTTTTTGATCCATTAATTTTCATCATTCCAAAAATATCTATTCAATATCTTTTTCTATTTTTATTTATTCCAGCTTTCCCCCTGTCAAGCTCGTATATAAATCAATCATTACCAAAAGATTCCCTTGTAATCTCTCCTTAAAAGCACTAAAATTCACGCTTCGCAATTTTTGCGACACAACTTTGGTTGTGACTCCTTGCTTCTGGCTTTTCAAAAGTTAGGGGCTGCACAAACCGTAAGGAGCTGACAATGCGTCACTACGAAATCGTACTTTTGGTACATCCAGACCAAAGCGATCAAGTTGTGGGTATGGTAGAACGTTACCTAACTCACATCAAAGAAGCTGAAGGTCAAATTCACCGTTTAGAAGATTGGGGCCGTCGTCAATTGGCTTACCCAATTAACAAAATTCATAAAGCTCACTACATTTTAATGAATGTTGAATGTGGTCAAACTACGCTTAATGAATTAGAAGAATTGTTCCGTTATAACGACGCAATCCTTCGTAATGTTATTATTCGTCGTGAAAACGCAATCACTGAAGAATCATTGCTTGCTAAAAGTGCTGAAGAAAAACGTGCGCGTAAAGCACAACGTGAAGAAGCACAACAATCTCAAGACTCTGCTGAAGCATAAGGAGAACATTAATGGCACGTTTTTACCGTCGTCGCAAGTTCTGCCGCTTTACAGCTGAGAAAGTTGCGTACATCGACTACAAAGATATCGATACTTTAAAACAGTACATCACTGAAAACGGCAAAATTGTTCCTAGCCGTATTACAGGTACTAAAGCTCGTTACCAACGTCAATTAGCGCTTGCTATTAAACAAGCTCGTTACTTGGCTTTGATCCCTTACACTGACAATCATAAGTGAGGTTGAGCTGTGGATATTATCTTATTACAACGCATTAAAAACCTTGGTAAATTAGGCGATAAAGTTTCAGTTAAAGCTGGTTACGGCCGCAACTACCTTATCCCTCAAGGTCAAGCAGTAGCAGCGACTGAGTCGAATACTGCTGCTTTTGAAGCTCGTCGTGCAGAACTTGAGAAAGCTGAAGCTGATGTTTTAGCTGCTGCTCAAGCACGTGCTGACCAATTGAACGAAGTTAACATCGTAATCACTGCTAAAGCTGGTGACGAAGGTAAACTATTCGGTTCAATCGGTACTCGTGACATCGCTGACGCGTTAACTAATGCTGGTCTTGAAGTTGACCGTGCAGAAGTTCGTTTACCAAATGGTGCGCTTCGCAACACTGGTGAATTTAACATCGCAATCCAATTGCATCATGATGTTACTGCTGAAGTTCTCGTTACTATCGTATCTGAGTAATTTTCTGCAAAAAAAAGAGCATGCTTTTTGCATGCTCTTTTTTTATCTCTGAAAATAGTCAAAATAGCTTCTCCAGATTCATTCAAAGTAATGTACACAATCTATTTTTACTATTTTTAGCTTAATGAAATTTTCGATTCGCATTTTTTTTAAGAACAGGTATGATCTGTCTAGACAAAAATCATTGAAAATTCACTGTTTGTCCCAATTTTCAAATTACTTATTTATCGCATTTAAAATCAGGGTTTTATATGTCACAGGCGAATGCCAAAGCTACGCTTAACTCATCTAAAGTAGATAATAAAGGAAATGAGTCAAGCCAATTAAAAGAGTTTCGTACCCCCCCGCATAACTTGGCCATCGAGCAAGCTGTACTTGCAGCGCTGATGACGGTAGCTGAATCTTTTGAACAAGTCGGTGATGTACTCAGTGAAAATGATTTTTATGCGACACGTCATAAGTATATTTTTCGCGCTATTGAAAAATTAACCCAAGAAAATTCGCCTTACGATGCCGTTCTGGTCAATGACTGGCTGATCAAACAGAATCTGCTTGATGCTGTTGGTGGTGAAGAATATTTAATGCAATTGATGGCAGACTCACCTTCCAGTTTTTATAACCTGGAAACCTATGCCAATAAAATTAAAGAATTTTCAACTTTACGCAGCATGATTAAAGTCAGCTCTGAAATTTTACAGAATGCTTATGACACCAAAGGTCGTAGTGTCAGTGAAATTTTAGACTTGGCTGAAACCAATATTTTTTCCATTGCTGAACAACATAACAACAATGCCAAAGCCCAAGGTCCAAAACCGATTAATGCCGTGGTTGCAGACGTATTTGACAAGTTAAATGAACTTTCTCAAATGGAAGGTAATATTACTGGTTTAACTTCCGGCTTCTTAGAACTGGACAATAAAACCTCGGGTATGCAATCGGGTGACTTGATTATTGTCGCTGCACGTCCATCTATGGGTAAAACCACCTTTGCCATGAACCTGGTGGAAAGTGTGCTGTTTAACTGTGATCTACCTGCCCTGGTCTTCTCTATGGAGATGCCAGCAGATTCGATCGCCATGCGTTTGATCTCAGCTTACGGTAAAGTTCACCAAGGTCACTTACGTTCAGGGAAACTGGATGGTGATGAATGGTCCAAAGTCACCGGTACGATTTTACAGCTTCAAGAAAAAAACCTGTACATTGATGATTCATCTGCCCTACCACCCACAGAATTACGCGCCCGCGCACGTCGTATTGCCAAAATGCATGGTGGTAAAATTGGCTGTATTATGGTCGATTACCTACAGTTAATGAAAGTTCCGGGTATGGGCGACAACCGTGTTGGTGAGATCTCAGAAATTTCACGAAGTTTAAAAGCTTTGGCCAAAGAAATGATGTGCCCTGTAATTGCACTGTCACAGCTTAACCGCTCACTGGAAAACCGACCAAACAAGCGCCCTGTGATGTCCGACCTGCGTGAATCCGGTGCGATCGAGCAGGATGCCGATTTGATTATGTTTATTTACCGCGATGAGGTTTATAACAAAGAATCGAAAGAAGCAGGTACTGCAGAAATTATTATTGGTAAACAGCGTAATGGCCCTATTGGTACAGTGCGTCTGGCTTTTGAAGGTCAATACACCCGCTTTAGTAACCTTTCACCCGAGTTTTATGCTCAATATAATGACGAAGAATAAGCAATAAAAAACGAGGTTATGACCTCGTTTTTTAACTGACTATTTATATATAAACCAGAGTCTTAAATCTTTTTAATTAAAACATGATTTAAGACCCGGTATGTTTTTCTCTCACTTATTTCACTTAAATATCAGAAAGCCAAAAAGTACTGCCATCTGCCCCGACATTTTAATAATAGAATCAAACAATGCTATCTAAAATTTGATGGAAATATACTTTAAGTTAGTGTTTATTTTCAGCCATAGGAATACAATATGGCACTCTATTCTGCTTATGTTCCTCACTCCATTTTGAGTGAGATCACCAGCATATCCACAATATTCTGATCGTAGCTTATAAGCGATTTTATTCAAATTGCTGTAATGTTTCATTGTAACCCCAAGGAGTAACTAGGGTGCGCCAAGCAACAGTTTATATTGACAGAGAAGCGCTGCAATATAATTTAAACCGTGTTAAACAACTTGCACCAACTGCTCAAATTGTAAGTATGGTCAAAGCCAACGCTTACGGACATGGAGTCAAAGACTGTTTAGCAGCCTTAAGTGGAACGGATGCCTTTGGTGTCGCCTGCCTTGAAGAAGCACTTGAAATTCGTGAGCTCGGCTATCAACAACCGATCACCCTCATCGAGGGTATTTTCTCTGAAGATGAAATGCGGGTTGTGGTTGAAAATAATATTGAATGCGTTGTACATCACCAGCAACAACTCGACTGGTTGCGAACCTATAAAAATGCCTATATTGGCAAAAACTTAAAAGTTTGGGTCAAACTCAATAGCGGTATGAACCGTTTGGGTTTTAAAGTTCCAGAAATTATTGAGGTGATTAACTCACTTAAAGCGGAAGGCTTTACTTGTGTTTTGGCAATGCACTTTGCCAATGCGGATGCAGAAAACCATCCGTTAAATGAACAGCAAAAAAATCAATTCCTTCAAGTCAAAGAAGCTTGTGCACCGATCATGGGCTCTTGCTGTAATTCGGCAGCCCTCTATAAATGGCCTGAATTGAATTTTGATTTTGTTCGTCCCGGAATTATGCTGTATGGTGCTTCACCGTTTGCAGATAAATCGGCACATGATTTAGACCTTAAACCGGTGATGACTTTTACTGCTGACATCATTGCTTTAAATCACATTCAGGCTGGTGAATCTGTCGGTTATGGCTCAACCTTTACCGCTGAAAAAGAAATGGATTTAGCCATTGTTTCGATTGGTTATGGTGATGGCTACCCGCGCGCTTTCCCTAAACAAAACTATGTAGCCATTAATGGTCAAGCAACTCGTGTAATTGGCCGTGTTGCCATGGATATGATTGCGATTGATGTCACAGGCTTAGATGCAAAAATTGGTACAGAAGTTGAACTTTGGGGTAAAAACCGCTTAGTCGATGATGTTGCAGAAGCCAATGGCACCATTGGGTATGAACTGTTGTGCCGCTTAAGCGCTCGCCCTATCAGAAAATAGATCTTTAAATTGCTAAAAAACCCAAGTTTTTACTTGGGTTTTTTTAATTCAATCGTTAAGCCATACTTGGCTGCACATCATACAAAAAACTCAAGAAAGCATCCAAGCTTTGTTCATTCAACTGATTTGGGGCAAAATGATGATGGCCCAAAGATTTAAAATAGTTTTGTATCTTACTATTTCGTCCCACATATTTCATCGACCAATCACTAAAATTAGTTTCCTTCAATGCACCGGTTTTAAGCAAAACAATTTCATCATGTCTCGGATCCTTTTTCAGTTTTTCTAAGAGAATCAAAATATGTTTTTCCTCACCTTCCAGGCATTGAAAAAAATAATCATCGGCATAATACAAAACCCCATGAATTTCATGTCTGGTATTAAAATCTCTAGCCTCAGTTAAAATATCCCGAACATCTTTTAAAATGGTTTCATCATTTGAGGTTTTTTTACTGGTATAACACAGCTGAATGATCATGACCCCTGCCTTCTTATTGTTTTTAAATAAGAAATATTATTTACAAAAGAAAAAATTCAATGGAAATTCTTAATTTTTCCATTGAATGAAATATAGCGAATGTTTTTAGCTGTGAATAGCAAGCGTCTAATCTAGATAATCATCTGTTGGAATAGGCAATTTCAGTAGGCCACAGCGTAAAGTGTCCGACCATTGCCTGCTCAATTGTCTAAAATAAGGATCTTCTTCATAGATTCGTTTGCCATTCGGAATATGCAATGAATCTTTTTTATAGACGATTGTATCTAATGGCATTCCCACTGAAACATTGGAACGTAAAGTAGAATCAAAAGAAATCAGACTACAGCGTACCGCCTCATCTAAGGGCATTTCATAAATTAATGCCCGGTCTAATATCGGTTTACCGTATTTACTTTCCCCAATTTGAAAATAAGGGGTATCTTCGGTTGCGCAAATAAAATTACCTTGCGGATAAATATTATAAAGTTCCATTTCCGAACCTTTAATTTGTCCACCCAGCAGAAGACTACAATAATAATTGCTTTGTTCGTGAACATGCGTCTCTTGGGTAACATCTGCAATGACTTTTCTTAATGTCTGCCCCACCAACTCTGCCATTTCGAACATGGTATTGACACTATACAAGTTGGGTTGTTGACCGAGTTCCAGATGATTGTTCAAATGACCAATAACCGCTTGGGTTGTCGCTAAATTTCCAGAGGTTTGTATTGTGGCAAATCGTTCACCCTCTACACCAAAGGTATAAAGTTTACGAAACACCGAAATATGGTCTACACCCGCATTAGTGCGCGTATCACTAACAAAGACCAAGCCATCTTTTAAACGTAGCGCGCAACAATAAGTCATGAGAACTCCTTATGACCTTTAAATTTTTCAGCAAGCGAGTACTTGAACAATAGAATTCATAGACTCAATACCACCGCGCTCTCTTATGCCTCTTACTGGTGCAACATCCCAATAATCTCGACCAATTGCCACATATATATGTGAATTAGGCACAAACAACTGATTGCTGGTATCAAAACAATACCACGAATTTTCAAAAAATACTTCTGCCCAAGCATGACTTGCAAGGTGAGATGTATTCGGTACAAATAAATAACCCGATACATAGCGTGCAGGTAGACCTAAATGCTTACACATCGCAATAAAGACATGGCTATGATCTTGACAAACGCCCTGTCGACATTGAAAAGCATCAATAGCAGAGGTTTGTACAGAGGTTCGATCCGGCACATAAGGAATATAATTGAGTATGGCTTCCGACAACCTCATTAAGTTATCCCGGTTTAGCCGAGGAACATAATACTCTGCAAAATTTTTCATTTCT
Organism: Acinetobacter sp. F16; assembly: GCF_052712855.1. Lineage (NCBI taxonomy): Bacteria > Pseudomonadati > Pseudomonadota > Gammaproteobacteria > Moraxellales > Moraxellaceae > Acinetobacter > Acinetobacter sp. F16. The sequence goes on along the minus strand of NZ_JBRATK010000001.1, from coordinate 145,260 downwards.
GCATTACACATAGTGCTTGGCGTAGGCTGCAAAAATAACTGGGGATTGACCGCAATATCAATTCCAAACTGGGTATTTGGATTCATCTCCACAATGCCTTGCGCCATAATGGTCAGCTGGCTGTGAGGCTGGCGCTGTGAACTGGTGATCCAGACATTATGAAAAGCATCAGATTTAACTTGTTTCTCACCCGGTACGCTCACATTCCAAGAATGCACTTGTTGATGTACATTGCTAGTCGGCGTCATCTTAATGTACTGAATGCTGTTACGCGCTTGATCAGTATATTGGTAATGGGTTTGGTGATTAATCATCAGCCTCATACATCTACCTCAAATAGATTTTGAATATGATCACTGAAATGATAGAAATTCATGCTGTCTGGTTTTAACTTAAGTTGCTGCCATGCACTATCCAGTCGATCCCAACCAATCTGGTTCAATAAATCCACCGTTTTATCAATATTTTCCAGCGTAATCTTTCGATCTTGCTTCAGACGGAGCTGTCGATCTAACTGCTCTATATTTTTTCCCAAACTAAAAAATAGAAAAATAAATTCAGATTCCGCTTCCAGAATATCCTGACATTCTCCAGCAACATCACAAATATAAGCTGAATTTTCAGTGGCATTTTTGATCAGTTGATTGAGCTCTGCATAAGCTTTTGCAGAAAACACCCCACGTAAATCCTGTACATTATCTTTGGCATGCTGGAATTGCTGAGTAAAAGATGAAGGTTGTTCCGCATCTAGCAATAATGAATTGAGTGAGCTGGCATCAAAAGCGGGCAAGCAAAATGCATGCGCATATTGCAATGCGCTTTGGTTATTATGAAAGGGAAATTGACTGCAAAGATATTGAATACGCGTTAAGTATCGACCTAACCAAAAAATATGTTGAGCATTACTATTTAATAAAATCATGATTTCTTTCCCATGGTTAGATGTTTAAGAATGAAGATTATCGACCACCCATGTGTCTTTAACTCCACCACCTTGTGAAGAATTCACTACTAAAGATCCTGCCTGCATGGCCACACGTGTTAAACCACCGGGAACGATTTCTGTCCGATAAGGTGAACTGAGCACAAAGGGACGCAAGTCAATATGACGCTCAGCCACTCCAAAATCGGTCAGGGTTGGACAAACCGATAAATCCAAGGTTGGCTGCGCAATATAGAGATTCGGCACAGTAATAATTTTTTCCCTAAATGATTCAATTTGACTTTTCGAGGCTTGCGGACCAATCAACATGCCATAACCACCCGAACCTTGGGCTTCTTTCACCACCAATTGTTCCAGGTTAGAGAGTACATAATCCAGGTCTTGAGCGTCTCGGCATTGATACGTCGGGACATTTTTTAAGATTGCTTGCTCGCCCAGGTAAAAATGAATCATTTTATCGACATAAGGATAGATCGATTTATCATCTGCCACACCGGTACCGGGTGCATTTGCAATCACAACATTGTGACTCAAATAGGCTGACATTAAGCCCGCCACCCCTAAAGTGCTATCCGGCATAAAACATAATGGATCTAGATATGCATCGTCCACTCGACGATAAATTACATCAACCTGCTGTCTTCCACAGATGGTTTTCACATAAACCTTATCGTTCTCTACAAAAAGATCACGTGATGTCACTAAAGGCACATCCATTTCCCTTGCAAGGAAAGAATGCTCATAAAATGCGCTGTTATAACGTCCCGGCGTTAACACCACAATAAAAGGCTTATCAACATAGGCATTTTCAGCCAAAACTTCTTTGAGTAATTGCGGATATTGTTCAATACCCAGAATGTTATTTTGCTGGCATAAATCGGGCATGAGTTTCTGACTGATTCTGCGACTTTCCAGCATATAAGATACGCCTGATGGTGTTCTTAAATTATCTTCCAGTACATAAAATTCGCCATGACGGTCACGAATAATATCAATCCCGCTAATCTGGCTATAAATTTTACCTTTTAAGTCGTGTGAATACATATGCGGTTGATAGGCTTCATGCGTCAATACTTGCAACTCAGGCACAATATTGGCTTTTAAAATATCTTGTTGATGGTAAATGTCGTGTAAAAACAGATTTAGCGCACGTACCCGTTGTGAACAACCAAGTGCGACTTTATTCCATTGCTTTTTCTCAATCACCCGTGGAATGAGGTCATAAGGAATGGTTCGTTCAATCCCTTCCGATTCACCATAGACTGTAAAGGTAATGCCTTCATACAAAAAGTGATCTTTCGCTGCCTGGTTGAGCAACTTTAATTCATCAATGCTGTGTTGTGACAACCAATGTTCTATTTTACTGCAGGTTTCGCCTGACATGGCCTGATCATCGACCATTTCATTAAAAAAATGAGATTTAAGCTGCTGAAATAAACCGTTTATTTTCGAATGATTCTTATATTCTCCTATTGATGAATGAATATTCGTTCCTAGCGGATGAGTAAAATTCTCACCCGTTAAAGTTACATCTGGCCGATCCTTTTCTTTAAGCATACAACCCTCTTAATTGTTATATATTTTAAATGGAATAAAGCAACAACTATGCCAATAAAAATCCTTTTATCGCTTTGTGTATTTATTCATCAAAGCAAGTACGATTCAATGGCAGTTTCGTTCAACCATGTTTCAAAATATAGATAAGCTCAATTTGAAGGCTTGCGAAAATTATTCAGGTTTTTTATTGTGTTCAGCAGGCAATGGCGATATAAACAAGCTACTCGATTTTTAATTTAAGTTATGTCCTCACAAGAAAAAGAAACCTCGAACAGCCTGTACCGACAATGGCAAATTTTATCTCGTCTTTCTACCGGGAAGTGGATGGGTACCCGGGAGTTACAAGAAATTTTGCAACGTGAAGGTATAGATATCAGCTTACGCACCATTCAGCGCGACCTCAATCAGATCTCGCTGCGTTTCCCTATTGAAAGCAGCAAGACCGTGCCTCAAGGCTGGCGTTGGCGCTCGGATGCCCCGATTCAAAGCTTGCCGCATATGACCAGCTCTCAGGCGGTCACGTTTATGATGGTCGAAGAACATTTGAAACATTTGCTGCCGCCTAGCCTGATTGAGGAAATGAACCCCTGGTTTGATCTGGCTCGTCGCAGCCTGTCCACCCAAAACAATGTCCGCCAATGGATTAACCGGGTTCGCATTGTTCCGGCGACTCAACCGCTCATTCCACCTGTAGTCGATAAACTGGCGCAACAAGCCATTTACGAAGGATTACTGCAAGACAAGCAACTGGAATGTGTGTATCAGGGACGTAGTCACTTAAGTGAAGAAAAGACCTATATTTTAAATCCTTTGGCCTTGGTACAAAAAGGTGCGATTATTTATCTAATCTGTACCCGTCATGATAAAACCGATATTCAAACCTTTGCCCTGCACCGTTTTAAATCAGCCATTGTTTTAAACACACGTGCAATGCATCCGGTCAACTTTGATATTGATGCTTATATCGACTCTGGTGCCTTGGGCTTTAGAGTGGACTATAACCAGCCGACCGAAAATATTGCTTTAAAACTCATCATGACTGAAGAAGATGCCCACTATTTTGATGAAAGTCAGCTGAGCAAAGACCAGACCATCCAAAAACTGGACCATGGTTTAGCTCAAATTACTGCAAGCGTACCTTTTACCTCACAACTGGTCTGGTGGCTACGAGGCTTTGGCAACAAGATTCAGCATATTGAGCCCATTGAAGTTTCGAATGCGGTACATCAAATTGCTGATGAAACAAAATAACTGAAATAAAGTAACTGAAATAAAAAAAGTCCCAACAATTGGGACTGGAGAATATTTCTATTTGGATCTGTTTTTATTGTCATACTGTGAGCTTAAAAGGCATCAGGCCTTTTTTTTCACCCCGGTACAAGGCTTGAGGGCGGCTGTTTTTGTGAGTGCAGAAGAAAACATTGCGCTTTAACAGGCCAGATCTCCACTGTTATATCGAATTGATTTCATGGTCATATGACATTGCCTCTGTTAATTAGGTAAAACCAATATAGTGCCCAATCTAACCATTGAGAAATCATAAGATCAGAAGCTCTAAGCTGATTTTTTATTAAGCATTTGTTCTGGATTTCTATTCCATTCGGTTCATATCCAACAGGGTTAGATTTCTCTTTACTCAATTTTCATTAAGCTAGAAATAAGGTTCCATTCCAACCATTCTTTAATAAAAGAATTAATGATTATCCTGCTGACATACAACTCGATGTCTTAAGCAATGGCTTGGGTTTTACAAATCAGAACTTGTGAATTGGATATAAACTGGGCAGATTCAGGTTATGTATCATTCGATGGAAAACTTGAGAATGCCAGTTCCAGCTCAAATCGTCAGACATAGACTTTTAAATACCTTTTTCTCCCGCTACTCAGTCTGGTTCACTTTTATTTTTATTGCTTTAACCATTAGCTGGTTCCGGATTATTTATGCTCCGCATTATATTTATTATTTTTTTTCCGACACCTTGCTGAATACTTTATGGCTGATTTCCGGAGTCCTTACCCTCGTTGGCTTATATGACATCTTACAGAACAAACATTCCATTCTAAAAAACTATCCCATCATGGGACATTTCCGCTTTATCTTTGAAGATTTTCGCCCTGAAATTCGTCAATATTTTATTGAAGCCGACCAAGATGCCCTGCCATTTTCACGTATGCAACGTAATCTGGTTTATCAGCGGGCAAAAAATCAAAATGCCGATAAACCCTTCGGTTCCATTATCAACGTCTATCAACAAGATTACCGCTTTATCACCCATTCAATTACGCCGTGCAAAGCTGCCGAAATTGAAAGTTTTCGTATTCAAATTGGTAACCATCAATGTCAGCAGCCCTATAGTGCTTCCATTATGAATATCTCTGCCATGAGTTTTGGCAGCTTAAGTGCCAATGCGATACGTGCTTTAAATTTGGGGGCGAAAATGGGCAATTTTTACCATGACACCGGTGAAGGCAGTATTAGTCCTTATCATCTGGAAAATGGGGGCGATATTGTCTGGGAACTGGGCAGTGCCTACTTCGGCTGTCGTACGCTGGATGGCCAGTTTGATCCAGAAAAATTTACCCGGCAAGCCCTGTTACCGCAAGTCAAAATGATTGAAATCAAGTTATCGCAAGGGGCAAAACCCGGACACGGCGGTATTTTACCTAAAAGCAAGATTTCAGAAGAAATTGCCGAAATTCGGGGTGTTAGTCGTGAATATGATTGTGTATCTCCCTCAAAACACACAGCCTTTAATACGCCGATTGAAATGATGCATTTCATTCAGCGATTGCGTGAATTATCGGGTGGAAAACCGGTTGGCTTCAAGCTGTGTATTGGACAGCCCTGGCAATTCATGAGCATTGTTAAGGCCATACTGGAAACTAAAATCGTGCCAGACTTTATTGTGGTTGATGGTTCTGAAGGTGGTACAGGTGCAGCCCCGATCGAACTGATTGATCACGTCGGCACGCCTTTACGCGAAGGCTTGCTGTTTGTGCATAACACGCTGGTTGGCGCAGGCTTGCGCAAGCAAATTAAAGTGGGGGCAAGCGGCAAGATTATTAGTGCTTTTGACATTTCCAGCAGCATGGCCATTGGTGCAGACTGGGTCAATTCAGCACGTGGATTTATGTTCGCTGTGGGTTGTATTCAGGCACAAAGTTGTCATACCAACCAGTGTCCTGTCGGAGTTGCAACACAGGATAAAGAACGGCAAACCGCCTTGCATATTCCAACCAAAGCTGTGCGGGTATTCAATTTCCATAAAAACACCATGCTGGCCTTGTCTGAAATGATTGCAGCGGCAGGATTGAAACACCCTGCAGATATTAAGGCACATCATTTAGCGCAGCGCATTAATGACCGGGAAATCAAAAATTATGCGCAATTGCACTTTTGGCTAAAAGAAGGTGAATTGCTCAGCTGTGAAGATAAAGACGATGAAAATTTTTACTTCCGGATGTGGAACTTGGCCCATGCCGAAAAATTTTAGACTTTGCATAATCTAAAAATATACTTTTTTAGACACTGATTTATACAAAATTACTAATAGCTAATAATAACCATCTGAACTTTGAGCATGTAAAAATGCCGGAATGAGGCCAGTCAATGCAGCACGAATATCCGCACGTTCATTAATTAACTGATGCGACCCTTCTTCCAGCATCAACAAGGTCTGAAGTCGAAACTTGCGGCGAATAAACTCAATATTATAACGCCAGTCCACCGTCTGATCTTGCGCACCTTGCGCCAGCCACACCGGAATACGGCATGCCGGACGCGCTTCCATCTCCTGCATCCATTTGGACATGGCCAAAATCCAGTCCATGCCCATCATACGGGGTTGCAGAGGATCTTTTAAACGCACAAAGCGTAGAAACTCTGGATTGTGGTTATTGCGTCTAAAATGACGCGGCACTTGACGCTTGATCCGTCGAATAATGCCCAATCCTACAGAATTATGCCACCATGCCGATTTTGCAGGTCGAATCAGTGGAGAAAGTAATAACACACGCTCTACGTAGGGATTTTCACGGCGCTCTGCAAACTCCAGCAAATGATGCAGTAAAATAGCACCACCGGTACTCTGTCCAATGCCCAACCAGGGTTTAGGCAGTTGACTGGCACTTTTAACGTAGTGATAAACGGCGTGTAAAACCTGCTGATAATGATCAAAGTTTTTAATGTTTGCAGGTGAACCATCACTTAAACCATGACCGGGCAAATCATAGGTAATGACACTAAAACCCTGTTCCAGTAATTCACGAATAATTGGCTGATAAATACCGCTATGTTCCAGATAGCCATGCAATAAAAATACTGTTCCGCGTATTTTGTTAAAAGCAATATTGGCTAAATTCGGCTGGAATACCTGTACATGCAACTTGAACAAAGGCATTTGCACATAGCCTTGCCAATGCTCACAATCCAGTAAATGCATACCGTATAACTTACGATAAGCCTGAATCTCCACTGAAGGTTGATAAGGCTTATTCAGGTTTAAAGCTTCAAGCAATTGCGGCGTGGTTTCCCGACTTGGAACGGGCAAATCCAGCTGTTTTAAAATGCTTGGATTTAAAAATGGGATATCAGGCATCAAGGCACCTCCCGACAATCACTGGAACCAAACCAGACATCACGAATTGTGGCTAATATTTCATAATTGGCACGGCGGCTATGATCATAATTTCGTTCACTTGGACGCCAGCGTGTCAGATGTGTTGGTATGGGCGCTTCAACAGGCACCGTTTCAATACCATTTAATGCAAATAAACGGCGCGTACGCGGCATATGGTAACGATCGGTAATTAAAATTACTCGCGGCGCTCCACCTTTTTTTTGCAACAATAACGAGCTAAAACGCGAGTTTTCGCAGGTATTCATGCTTCGGTCTTCCAGTAATTTCGCATCGACCTCATGTTCTTTTAACCAGCGCTGCATATACGGTGCTTCTACGCCACTCAGTACAATCGGCAGTTGATATTCTTTTTCAATGGCTAAAGTTTTCTCTAGACGCAAGCGTGTGTATTCATTAACCACAATATCTTTGCCGTTTTTATCTAAAGTCAGTCCACCACCCAATACCACAATGGCATAAGGTTTTGAACTTTGCTGTGCTGGCTGTTCATTCTGTTCGTGAATTAATGCAATATCTTGATAAATGGTTTCATCAACAGGTTCTTCAGCGACTTGTTCCTGTTCAATTTTATGGGTACGGAGAAATTCTACGTATTTTTCCATCAACGCCTTATTTTCAGTGCTGTTCAAGTCCAATAAATCTTTGACCGCTTGAGTCGGGTCTTCTTGTTCTATCTCGTCATCTACAGCTTTTGCAAGCAAGGGAATGCGTGGTTTTTCTTCTTGTTCACTTTCCTGCTGTTGCGCGTCCTCAATCATATTTTGCAAGGCTTTATATCGCGCCTGAATGACAGTCAAATTCTCTGAATTATGGCTTTGGATTGCTTCTTCCATCAACTTTAAATAGGCTTGGCGAGCAATCCATAATCTGGAGCCCGGCTCTAAACTCTCATGCTCGCTCAATGCAGCCATTTGTTGACTTTTTGCAGCCACTTGATTGACTTCAACAGGAACAAAACTATTCAGGGCCTTTACCACCCAGCCTGAATAAAATGGCGAATAAATCAAAACCATGAAACAGCCGAAAAGGACAAATAACAGGGATGCTATTTGTACCAGTCGAACCATCCAATGCGATTTCGCCATAAATTTTTATTCCAAATGTGAACGAATTAAACCGGCTTCATCAAACAGTACCGGTTCAGGTTCTAATAAAATGTTAAATTTTTGCTGAACGTCATGTTGCACAGCATGATAAGTGGCTTTCACATCAGCCAAAGTCGCCTGATCATAATTCACCAAAACCAAAGCTTGCTTATGGAACATACCCACCATACCCAACTGCTTGCCTTTCCAACCCGACTGATCAATCAACCAGCCTGCTGCGATTTTAACGCCACCTTTTGCTTGAGGGTAATGGGGCAAATTCGGAAATGCTAGTGCTAAATGGTCATAAAGCTGTTCTGAAATAATCGGATTTTTAAAGAAACTTCCCACATTGGGATATTCTTTTGGATCTGGCAACTTGCTTTGACGGATTTGAATCACTTGTTTTTGCAGGTTTTCAGCAGTTTTCTCATCACCCACCGCTTGCTTGAGATCACCATAATTCAGCATTAAATTCGCATGCTTAAGCAACTTAAAAGTTACATGAGTAATCACAAAACGATTCGGATCATCTTTAAAAATACTATGCCGATATGAAAAATCACAGTCTGCAGCAACAATAATGTTAAATTTTTCTAATTGGCGGTCATAAACTTGAACCGATTCAATAAATTCACCTGCTTCGACACCATAAGCACCGATATTCTGTACTGGAGATGCACCGACCAACCCAGGAATTAAGGCAAGATTTTGTAAGCCATACAGATGTTGTTCTGTGGTCCACAATACAAAGTCATGCCAGACTTGTCCTGCACCCACACGAATGGTCTTGCTGTGTTCATCTTCAGCAAGATCTTCAATACCCTGAATATCCATATGCAGCACAAGTGCATGAAGATGTTCAGGCAATAACATATTACTGCCACCCGACAGAATCAGAACATTTAACTGCTCTTGCTTGGCATAATTTAGTGCATCGACCAATTCTTGCTGGGACTGGACTTTAATGTAATGCGATGCTGTCGCATCCAGACTTAAGGTATTAAAAGGCTTAAGTTGAATTTGAGTTTGAATATTCATGTGCTTAAACCTTTATTTCACATCTATCTGTTGTTTGAACTGTTGCTTAAAAATAGTGACCCACGCCAAACTACTCGATTCACACTGATCGAGTACACGCTCAAAACCCTCTACCCCGCCATAATATGGGTCTGGTAAAGCCTGTTTGAGATAAGTTTGATCGTATTCACTCATCAATGCAATTTTTGCCCGAATTTGACTTGTACCATACTCAGCATGTGCTTTCTGTGAAAGAGCTTGAATATTAAATAAATTTTCATGATCCATCGCCAGAATAAGATCAAATTCAATAAAGTCTTGAGGCTTTAACTGGCGCGCACGCAAGGCTGACAAATCATAGCCACGCTTTAAAGCATGTTTCTGGCTACGCTCATCAGGCGCTTTTCCGGGATGGTAATTACTGGTTCCCGCTGAATCAATCATCATATTGAGCTGATGTTCATCACAAAAATGTCTAAGCACAACTTCTGCCGTGGGAGAACGACAAATATTTCCTAAACACACACATAACACCTTATATGGCGTTTTGGATGACATAACAACCTCGATAACTGCTTTATTTTCAGGTGTCTTATGTTAAGTTATTTATGGGATGAATCCTATAGAACGCTAAAACAATAATCTTGAATTTGATATCAAAAAGGATGCAATAGATGAGCCATTTTCAATTCCAGACCGTCTCGAATATTATTTCAGGGCTTGGCTCGATCTATGAGTTAAAGCAATTATTGCAACAGCAATCCTTTAAAAAACTGTTACTGGTCACCGATGCAGGTATGATTCAGCAACAATTACACTTAGCGATTATTGAAATTTTAGAAACCATTCAACTGGATTATGCCATTTATTCTAACGTTCAGGCAGACCCACCGGAACATATTGTGCTAGATGCTGTTCAATTCGCAAAGAATGAAAAAATCGATATCGTGTTGGGTTTCGGCGGCGGAAGTTCTTTGGATGTGGCTAAAATCATCGCTATTTTGGCGCATCCTACACAACAGCAAACTCTGCAAGATTTATACGGTATCAATAACGCTAAAAATCCACGATTGCCCTTGTTTTTAGTTCCCACTACGGCAGGTACCGGCTCTGAAGTCACCCCTATTTCTATTGTCACCACGGGTGAAACCACAAAAACCGGGATTGTCTCTCCGGTTTTATTTGCTGATGTCGCCATTTTAGATGCCACATTTACCCAAAACCTGCCTGCTCACATCACTGCTGCAACAGGGATCGATGCGATGGTGCATGCAATTGAAGCCTACACCTCAAAAATAAAAAAGAATCCTTATGCAGACATGTTGGCCAAACAGGCACTACGGTTGTTGAATAACAACTTAAGCCTGGTCTTGGCAGATGGACAAAATTTAGAGGCACGTCAAAATATGCTGGTCGGTTCGATGCTTGCCGGTCAAGCTTTTGCCAATGCGCCTGTCGCTGCGGTACATGCACTGGCTTATCCTCTAGGTGGACATTTTCATATTTCGCATGGTCATAGCAATGCCTTGGTCTTAACCGAAGTTTTAAAGTTTAACGCACCCAATACCAAGCAACTTTATGCTGAATTGATGTGTTGGCTGGACCCAAAAAGTACCGGCAGTACCGACGGTTTATGCGATTTATTTATTGACCATATGCAAAATCATCTTGATAAAAGTGGCTTGATTTTAAAACTGAAGGATTTAAATGTTCCAGAAAATAAGCTTGAGCAATTGGCCAATGATGCTATGTTGCAAACCCGACTTTTACAAAATAATCCGCGTGAACTGCAGTTACAGGATGCCCGACAAATTTATGAAGCGGTTTATTCATAATTACCCCCCTTTTTAACCATTTTTTATTGACTTCAAAAATTTGTATCAATAAAAAACAATATCGCAAGGTCATTTATTTGCTGTAAATAACCTTGTTTTTTAGCTGCTTGCATTCATTTATTTTTACCAGTACAACTAAAGATAAATCACCTATAGAAAATAAAATTACAATGAAGCAAATACCAAAACAACGCCCTAATTTTTCATACTTCTTGCCCATTCAAACGCGCTGGTCAGATAACGATATCTATGGTCACGTCAACAATGTCACCTATTACAGTTATTTTGATACCGCCGCCAATGCCTTATTGATTGAAAAGGCAGGCTTTGATATTCGATCCTCCCCAATGATTGGATTGGTTGTCGATTCAGCCTGCAGTTTTTTTCAAGAACTTTCTTATCCTGAAATTATTGAAGTCGGCGTAGTCATTTCCAAACTTGGCAATTCATCCGTGCAATACGATTTGGCAATTTTTAAACCGTTGCATGATATCGCCTCGGCACAAGGTCATTTCGTACATGTTTTTGTTGATCGCCAGACACGAAAAAGCACCCCGATTCCAAGTGAAATGCGGGATGCTTTATCTCAATACTGCGTGAATAAATAAACTTATTTAAGCTGGATATTCTGTATTTCAGCATCAAAGTTTTGCAGAATATCCTTCACTGCGGCTTCTGCATGAAGTAGCTCTGAAGCACGTGCATAAGCCTTTTCTTTACGTTGATTTTGCATGCTATACGGCGTGGTTGCCTCAACTTCAGCATATTTAACCTGAAAATGCGTATTCGGCCATTCATTTTTTAATGCTTGTTCTAAGGTGTGCTGTAACTGATTTAACAACTGTTCATATTGAGGCGGAATATGGAATAGCGATTCCCCATCAATCTGACCAGTCATCACACCTTGTTGTGCCAGTTCCTGCACAGCAGGCGTTAAGGTGCTATGTCTAAACCAGTATTCCCACTTGTCTACGGTCCAATCACCTTCAAGCTGTTGAGGGCTGAGTCTTAAGATATCTTGTGGCATTAAGCCTGAATTTTGAGCCGATGCACTTTCAACTGCAACCTGCTTTTCTTCAAGACTCGGTTGTTCCAATTCAACAGGCTCATCGATCACCTTGACTGCCGCACTTTCAGCTTGTACAGGCGCAATTGGCATCTGTTCTTGGCTTAAGAACAAATCTTCTTCTTGAGCCGATACAGCAATGTTGTCTTGAGAGTCATCTTGAGACTTTGCAGTTTCAGCATTGAAATCATTTAAAGGGGCGATTTCATCAAATAAGAAATCATCACTGCTTGCCTCTTCTTGCTTGACGATCTCAGATACAGCCTGAAAATCGTCATTCGATTCATCTAAATCGAACAAAGCATCTTCCGAAGCAGGATCAAATACAATCTGATCTGAGCTTGCAGTTGAATTTGGCTTAGCAACATCAAGCATCGGTTCATCCAGAAAATCATCCGAAGATGGTTCTGGATTCTGTGAACTTAACTGTGATTGGATTTCTGCAACTAGTGTTGCTGGTTCGTGATATTCGTCAACTTGCTGTGGTGCATTTTGTACAGGTGCTTGAACGGCGACCTGTGGCGCTTGTTGCTGAACCTGCTGGGGTGCAGATACCAGAACTTCATTCGGTTGTAATGGGCGGAACGCAAGCAAGCGTAACACGCACATTTCAAAACCCTGCTCTTGTGTCACCGCAAGCTGCAAATCGGCACGGCCTTTACAAGCCACCTGATAATAGAATTGTAAATCTTGAGCTGAAATTAGCTGCGATAATTGCATGATTTTTTTATTAATTTCAGCACTATATTTCAGGCTTAAATCTGGTAAATATTGTAATAAAGCCAGTTCATGCAGCGTTGAAATCAACTGGTCTAAAACCAGTGAAACATCTAAAGCCTGTTGTCTAAATTGCATCAACAATTCACTGACACGTTGCTTTTGATTTTGATGAATGGCTGAAACCAGATCATAAATAATGGTTCGGTCAATCAAGCCCAACATCTCTTTAACATCTTGATGCTGAATTGCACCCTGACCATAGGCAATCGCCTGGTCAGTTAAAGACAATGCATCACGGAGTGAGCCTTGTGCAGATTCAGCAATTTGCCAGATTGCATCCTGTTCTGCCTGAATCTCTTCTTTTTGTAAAATATGGGTCAGATGTTCAGTAATTTCATCTACCGCAAGCGGACGCAAAGTAAATTGCAAACAACGGGAAATAACGGTAATCGGAAGCTTTTGTGGATCGGTGGTCGCAAAAAGGAATTTGACGTGTTCAGGCGGTTCTTCTAATGTTTTCAGTAAGGCATTGAATGAATGCGTAGAAAGCATATGCACTTCATCAATTAAGTAAACCTTAAAGCGACCCTGTGTTGGCGCATATGGAACATTATCCAGTAGTTCACGTGTATCTTCAACTTTAGTCCGTGATGCCGCATCAATTTCAATTAAATCGATAAAACGACCTTCATTGACTGCTTTACAGGTTGCGCATACTTCACATGGTGTAGAGGTTACACCCGTTTCACAGTTCAAGCACTTTGCCAAAATACGCGCAATCGTCGTTTTACCGACCCCGCGTGTGCCAGTAAATAAATACGCATGGTGTAAACGACCACGTTCTAAGGCACTGGTGAGTGCTCGTGACACATGGTTTTGTCCAACCAATTCAATAAAATTACGTGGACGATATTTACGCGCAAGTACTTGATACATGTATGCTCCTTTTTACAGGTCTAAGCATACTGTTTTTTTGACTAAGAGTGAATGAACAATCTGCAAAAGCTTTCAATCAAATGCGAGATAAGTAGAACTATTTTTTCGATTTTGCAATAACTTAAACAAACGGACTAGGTATTCTTTTCTAAAATAAAATCATCTTCGGAATTATAAATATGACCGGTCTGATCTTCCAAAATTTCAAGCAGTTGCTGATCTAAATCGACATAGATTAAATTGCGGGTCTTGACCTGCATCAATTCAATTTTGCTCTGATCGCTGTTACTAAACCGAAAATGTCCTTGAATGGTTTCAACCTCATTATGCCCACTTAAACTTTCACGTTTTAAAGTATAAGTCTTGTCCTGATTGAGCACTAAATCTACAGCCATGCCCGGACATTCCTCACAACGTGAAATACAGCCCATGCATGGTGTCGTTCCTTGATACTTACCCACCCATTTCGCAACCGTCACTTTCTGCTCGGAAACCTGATCGACTTGCTGGCTATTTTTATTACTTGGTGGAGTCGAATCCTGACAACCCAACAACACAGAAGAAGCAATGAGGGGAATAAGCAGCGGCTTTTTCATCAGGACAACCCAATGCAGAGATTTTAGTGTGAGGAAAATATCACACTTTTACCCAATTTACGCCTTCAGAATATGCGCTTACCTTTCTAAAATGGCATCTCGTTTAAAACCAGCCCTTCCGCCCTTTTAATGCTGCATCTGCACAACGTAAGGTTTCTTGGGTTAAACCCCATAGACGGTAATCACCCGTGATCGAAGCTGTAGCAAAATTATGGGTATAGGCGAAACTTAAATGACGCTCAGGGTCACACCATGCACCAGAACCATTAAAACCCATATGCCCAAAACCTGTTGATGATTTCCCTAAAGTTAAAACCCGGTGATAGCCCAAACGCCAATGCATCGGTAAGGGCATGATACGGTCACGCTGGGTGTATTGAACTGTACTTAAAGCTTTAAAGATCTCAGGGCGAATCAATTGCTGACCGTTCCATTCTCCCCCATTGGCAAGCATGGCATAAATTCTCGCCAGACTATTTGCAGTGAAAACACCATTTGCAGCAGGAATAACTGCTTTTAAACCTTCGTCGCTAAAGAAACTAAATTTCTTCATTCCTTTGGGAATCATGGCATCTTGGAAATCTTGAGGGTTTTGTCCTGACCATGCAACTGCCTTATCGAATACTGAAGCTCTCTTTGGTTTCTGTTTTACTTTTAACGAAGGCTTTGAATCTGTTTTTAATTTTGCCAATGGTATTGCAACCCGAGCTAACTCAGATTCAGCAATGCCAAAGTACGCACCATCTAAAGCTAAAGGTTCAACTAAATACTGCTGCATTAAAGCTGACAGAGATTTTCCGGTGGCCTTTTCAAGCACACCACCCACTTGCCAGCCAAAAGTTAAGGGCTGATAAGCTGCATCTAAGCCCAGTTCAAAACGTGGTTTGGCATTGGCAATAACATCAAGCATATGATTCCAGTCAGCCATCTCCGATGCATCAGCAATATGATTACGAATGTCATATAAGCCACTTTGATGGCTGAGTATATGCCTTAAAGTGATTTGTGCTTTACCCTGCTGTGCAAATTCAGGCCAATACTGTGCAACTGGCGTGTCGTAATCCAAAAAACCTTCACTCACTAAAATATGAGCCAGGGTCGAAAGTACACCTTTACCGGTGGAATAGCACATGGACAGAGTATCGGATTGCCAGTTTTCAGTTTCTGACTTTTTACCAGTGTAAATATCAACCACTTTTTGCCCTTGGAAATAAACGACTAAAGCCGCCCCACCTTGCTCAGCACGTGCATCCTGCATACGGCTAAATTGTATGGCGAGGTCTTTGAAACGCTTATCCACCTGCCCTTGATAATTTTCTGTATTGGCGAAGATATATTCTTTTATGTTGCTCATTAAACTGTGCTTTCCCTAAACCAGTCATTATTTACCACAAACTTAAAACAAAAAAGCCTAAATCAGAAGTGACTTAGGCTATGCTCTTATAGCGCTTTAATACTACCCGACACATGCGGTTTTTGATTCTTGCAATTTCGAATCAGGAATTCGATATCCTTAGCTTCATTTGCGGTTAAAAATTCCACTTTGGATGGCAAGTACATCGGTAACTTAAACCAGACATCTGCTTCATAGCTGTCTGGTAAGCTTAAGCTTGCCAATGCTTTGGCTTTGCTCCACATGCCATGGGCAATGGCTTGTTTAAATCCAAAGGCTTTTGCGGTAATGGCATGAATGTGAATCAGGTTAAAGTCCCCCGAAGTTAAAGCATAACGGCGACCGGTATTTTCCGATACATTCCACTCTGCTTGCAGTTCATAGGCAGGTGCTTTTGATTCAGCGACTTTAGCTGCAACTTTGCCATTGGTTTTCTGGCGCGCCAGATAAGTGGTTGTTCCTTCCATAACTATTTCATTACCCACTTTTGCAGTGGTAATAAAGTCAAACTGAACCCCTTTATCATGCGGTTGAAGTTCGCCAAATTTGCAAGACAAAGACAACTGTTCATTTACCCCAACTTTACGGGATTGCTTAATCTGGTTGCGAATATGTACCAAACCTAAAATTGCAAATGGAAATGCTTCTTGCGTCATCATGTGCATTTGCAGGCTTTGAGACAGTACCGCCAAATAAATGGCTGGAATATAACCGTTATTTTTAAAGCCGCAAACTTCGTTATACGCTTTTAAATGTTTTTGATCGACCTTGAATGAATCCACCACATATTCAACTTGCGGTAGCACTTTTTCACCCTTCGGCTTTTTGAAAATCAAGCCTTGAATCACTTTCGGATAGGCTAAATAAGGTTTTGGAAGTTGACTAAAATGGCGAGTATTCATTCTGGACCTTTGGAAGTTTTTATTTCAATATTTTAAAAGTTCCTTCTCTTGCGTCATATATAACTCAGGGAGAAGGTTGGGATGAGGGGCGAATTCGATCCCATTTATAATACAAATAATTTTACCTCTCCCTAGCCCTCTCCTTAAAGGAGAGGGAAAATTCAAGGCTTTTGAGGATTAAGCACCCAACAAGCTTTGACCACACACACGAACCACGTTGCCATTTAAACCTGTAGAAGCAGAAGATGCAAATAATGCAATGGTTTCAGCAACATCGACAGGTAAACCGCCTTGACTCATCGAGTTCATACGGCGACCTGCTTCACGAATCGCGAATGGAATTGCAGCAGTCATTTGCGTTTCGATAAAACCAGGTGCAACGGCGTTAATGGTTACGCCATTTTTCAATATTGGCGCAGTGAATTTAACCACCCCAATGACCCCCGCTTTAGATGCTGCATAGTTGGTTTGACCTAAATTACCTGCGATACCTGAGATAGAAGACACACACACAATACGACCATTTGTATTGAAGCCATCATTTTCAAGAAGGTAATCATTGACACGCTCAATTGCAGATAAGTTAATGTTAATCACCAGATCCCATAACTCAGGCTTCATGTTTGCCAAAGTTTTGTCACGGGTAATTCCGGCATTATGAACGATAATATCCAGACCACCTTGAGCAGCTGCTACAGCTTTGATTTTTTCACCAGCGTCGCTTGCTGTAATGTCTATCGCTAAAGTCGAGCCACCAATTTCACCAGCAACACGGTCAAGGTCAGCCTGTTGTTGCGGAACGTCCAGGCAAATCACATGCGCGCCATCACGTGAAAGTACGTGCGCAATCGCTTCACCGATACCACGGCTTGCACCTGTGACAACAGCTGTTTTACCTGCCAGTGGTTTTGCCCAGTCAACATCTACCGTTTCAGCTTTAGAAACACGAATCACCTGACCTGACACATAAGCAGAACGTGGAGACAATACAAAACGAACTGTAGATTCCAAGTTTGCTTCAGCACCTTCATCGACATAGACAAGTTGAGCAGCAATACCTTTCTTGAATTCTTTCCCTACAGATTTCACAAAACCTTCAAGTGCACGTTGGGCAATGGCTTGTTTTACTGTTTTTGCAGTTTCCGGTGTAATACCGACCACCACAACACGACCAGAAGTCTGGATTTGACGCGCAATCGGATTAAAGAAGTTATACAGCTCTTTGAGTTGTTCAGAATTTTGAATACCCGATGCATCAAAAATCACGGCTTTAAACTTAGATTCCTTGTCGCCTTCATTGAATGCGCTCAGGTTTAAACCTGTTTTAGCAGCGGCCTGTTGTAATTCAGTATTGTTACCTGCATAGCTGTTGGCATGAATGTTTGCAAGAACTTGCGCAATAGAACCCGATAAAATTGAAGATGCTGCGGCACCAAATAAAACTGCCCCCTTCACCACCGGAGTTGCCGACTCAAAACGATCTAAAGAAATCGGTGATGGCAAACCTAAATTTTTGATGACAAATTTACCAATAGGAGATTTTGCGAATGTTTGGTATTGGTCAGTCATGTTTATTATCTCTCATACAAATTAATTTTTGATGGATTTAAAGATATCCTTTTAACTTCAATATGATGTCTAGAGTCTTATATTTCAATACATCCATCAGTTTCCATAGAATCATACTTGAGTTAAACAATGGATGTCTTGACCTGAATGCTTTGTGTAATGTCATTGTAGTCAATTCAGCTGTTTTTAGATTGTGTTAATGTACACGCCAAGAATACTGTAAAATGCTTGGAAAAGCCTTATGAGCAACACCACTCAAGAAAATCCAACAGTTGAAAATTCTGCTACGGAAACTGTGTCAAATACATCAAAAAGTACCGCGCGTACAACTAAAAGTTCTGGCACTGCCCCTAAGTCAGCAAGCAATACGACTAAAACGACTCGCACTCGTTCAACGTCACCACGTAGTAAAAGTGCTGCTTCCACTACAGAAAAATCTGAATCTACCACTCAAACCGCTGTTCCACAGGATAAATCCATGAGTCAAAACACTGTTCGCCGCGTTGCTATTATCGGTGGTAACCGTATTCCTTTCGCCCGTTCAAACGGCGCTTATTTCACGGCTTCCAACTCAGACATGTTTACCGCAGTATTGAATGGTCTGGTTGAGCGTTTTAACCTGCAAGGTCAACGCCTGGGCGAAGTAGTTGCAGGCGCAGTTTTAAAACACAGCCGTGACTTTAACATGACACGTGAATGTGTGTTAAACACCGAACTTGCTCCAGAAACACCTGCTTACGATATTCAGCAAGCATGTGGCACAGGCCTGCAAGCTGCTTTCCTGGTTGCCAATAAAATTGCATTGGGTCAAATTGAAGTCGGTGTTGCTGGTGGTGTAGATACAACTTCTGATGCGCCAATCGCATTCGGTGACGGTTTACGTAAAGCTTTACTTGAACTGAACATTGCAAAAACAGCTAAAGACCGTTTAAAAGCCTTAACTAAAATCAACCTGAAAGACTTAATGGATGCACCTAAAAATGGTGAGCCACGTACAGGTCTTTCTATGGGTGACCATCAAGCAATTACCGCACTTGAATGGGGTATTTCTCGTGAAGCGCAAGATGAACTTGCTGCATCTTCACACCAAAAAATGGCGGCTGCTTACGAAGAAGGTTTCTTCGATGACCTGATCACACCATTCTTAGGTTTAGAGCGCGACAACAATTTACGTGCAGATTCTTCTGTAGAAAAACTGGCAAAATTAAAGCCTGCTTTTGGTAAAGGCGATGCGCGTACCATGACTGCGGGTAACTCAACGCCGCTCACTGACGGTGCGTCTTGTGTGCTATTAGCTTCTGAAGAATGGGCGAAAGCCAATGGTCATGAAGTTCTGGCTTACTTAACCTTCCAGGAAACTGCTGCAGTAGACTTTGTCGAGAAAAAAGAAGGTTTATTGATGGCACCTGCTTATGCCGTTCCACGTATGCTTGAACGTGCCGGCATCACTTTGCAGGACTTTGACTACTACGAAATTCACGAAGCTTTTGCATCACAAGTACTTTCTACCTTGAAGGCTTGGGAAGATCCAAAATTCTGTAAAGAACGTTTAGGCCTAGATGCTCCACTGGGTTCCATTGACCGTTCTAAACTGAATGTTAAAGGTTCATCTTTAGCGGCAGGTCATCCATTTGCAGCAACAGGCGGCCGTATTATTGCCACTGCAGCAAAACTGCTCAATCAGAAAGGTTCAGGTCGTGTGCTTGTTTCGATCTGTGCTGCTGGCGGTCAAGGTGTGACAGCAATTATTGAAAAATAATCCCGCTGCTTTGCCTTGCTAAACAAAAAGCCCTCAAAAGTTTAACTTTCGAGGGCTTTTGAATTTTAAGGATTACCAGATTTCGGAAGTCTTATCGTGTCGCACGATCCCAAGCTTCTTTAACTGCAATTCTTGCTTCATTCCAGGTTAGACGAGACAAGCCTTTGGCATGATCCCATTTAATTTTTAGATCACTTTCCACATCTTCAAAACGTGTACTTGCATCATAATGATGACGGTTTTCATAACCAATTCGATAAGCGTTTTCATAATCACGCTCATAATCTAGGTCTGAATAGGTGGTAAGCGTTTCTGCATAGTATGGGGTGGTATGCGCCGTCTCTCTCCAGTAGGCTTCTTCTTCAGTAGGATTGACTGCTTCAGCGGCACCTTTGCCTGCCAAACCACCAACGACTGCTCCTACAGCACCACCGACTATTGCGCCAACTGGACCACCCACTGCTCCAACTGCTGCCCCAGCCACCGCACCTCCGGCTGCACCTACTCCTGTTCCGACTGGATGTGCACCTGGCTCACCTGTAATTGGATCTGCATTCAAATCATCTCGAGCATCTTTAGGAAGGCCTTTTACAACGTCACGATCAAAATTATCATTCATTTTCGTATTATCCTTTTATCATGCTTTTAAAATTAGATTTAAAATAACTTTTAAGAAAAACTATGCACTTTTCTCATATTCAAGCAGTGCAAGATTTAATATAGATGAGATGAGATCGCTTAAATGCTTCAAACTGTCAGTTTTAAGTTAAGGTATGTACATGTATATAAAACATTTCACCATACACACCTATACCGACAACAATTATTTTTTGAATGTATGTTAATAACAAAATTATTCACTTATATAGCAATAATTAGTTTTCCTTTAATTGCTGATGAGCCGGACTGAGTCTTAAATGATCTTCAATAGCGTCATAGCACCATTGAAAAATAAAGGTATACACCAAAATGCACAGGGTCATACTCAAATCAAGCAGAATGGCCTGCCCAATGCTCATATCCATCGCATAAGCCACCATGGGAATTGTGGCTAACATCAAGCCACCTTCAAAACCGATCGCATGCAGAATACGCACACCTACTGTTCTTTTTAAATGATGCTTGGCTTCAAACTTTTCAAAGAAATGGTTAAAGGTCATATTCCAGAACACTGAAGTTACCGCCATTACTATACCGAGCGTTCCAGTGACCTCCATCGGCATATCAAAAATAAAGCTTAAGGCAATCGCAATGATGACCAACAGGATGGTCTCATAGCTCAGCGCATGGACAATCCTTCTTTTGGAAATCAACATTTTAATACTCATTGGTTTGGATGAAGGTATTTTATTTTGATATTATTGATTAATCGAATTAGATTCTTTCAAAAGTTTTGATAGATGAACATCAACCAAGAACAACTGATTATTTTTAAGACTGTCATTGAAAGCGGTTCATTTTCTGCTGCCGCAAGAAAACTGGGAAAAGTCCCTTCTGCAGTGAGTATGTCGATTGCCAATTTAGAAATAGATCTGAATTTATCGCTATTCCAGCGTGTTGGACGTGAGCCTGTTCCCACACCGCAGGCGCTGACCTTATATGAAAAAACCGAACAACTGTTAATTGAAATCAATCAGTGGAAACAACATGCTTTTGCCTTAAGTGAAGGCTTAGAATCTGCTCTAAATATTGTGGTGGTCTCCGAGCTGTTACACACACATTGGACTGACTATATTTCACTCATCGAAAAGCAATTTCCGGAACTACAAATCAATATTTTTTCAGCACCGCAAGAAGATGCGTTAAAAATGCTGCTCAACCAGACAGCGCAATTAGCTCTGATGTTTGAACGTGAACAATTGGAAAGTCGTGAGCAGTTTGTCGAACTTAAACGTGAAGCCTTGGTGCCGGTCGCCGCAATTGACTCCCCTATAGCTGCATTTGAACAGGTCAGCTATGAGCAAATTTTGCAAAGTCGACAAATCGTGGTGGCCAGCCGTGACCGGACCATTAAGCCTGAATTGTTATTTTCTAAAAAATATTGGCGCACGGACAACCATCATTCCGCCTGTTCCATGATTATAGAAGGTCTAGGCTGGGGGGTTTTACCTTTGGAAATGCTCAATCAGAACCCTCATATCAAGCAGCAGCTTAAAATTCTTAACTTTTTAGATTTCAGTCCCAAGTTTGAATATTTTGTCGATTTGGTCTGGAGCCGGGAAAGCCAACTCGGCGCAGCTGCTCATTTTTTGATTAATCACATCCGAAATTCGCGCAAAAACACAAAATAGACAGGGCTTATACATGCTTTTTACTTGGGTTAAAAGCAGATTGTGATATAACAAATATACGGGAAATAACTTTAAGAACTAGACTAATGACTCAATCAGCCTTAAACCAATTAAAAAGCTTAACCA
Organism: Acinetobacter sp. F16; assembly: GCF_052712855.1. NCBI lineage: Bacteria > Pseudomonadati > Pseudomonadota > Gammaproteobacteria > Moraxellales > Moraxellaceae > Acinetobacter > Acinetobacter sp. F16. The sequence goes on along the minus strand of NZ_JBRATK010000001.1, from coordinate 122,822 downwards.
CCCTTGTTGCCGATAGTAGTGACCTTTCCGCTATTGAAAAATTCCGTCCACTGGATGCAACAACCAATCCTTCACTGATCACGGCTGCGGCAAATCAACCTGAAAATAAAGAACTGATTGAAGCTGCATTTGAACAGGCAAGATCTGAAGGTTATAGCGGTGATCTTTTAGTTGAGCGTACGATTGATATACTTACGGTCAAGTTTGGGGTTGAAATTCTTAAGCTGATTGAAGGACGTGTTTCAACCGAAGTGGATGCATCTTTGTCTTATGACACCGATGAAACAGTTGCTAAAGCCAAGGAACTGCTTGCGCTGTATAAAGCCTATGGGATTGACCAAAACCGTATCTTGATTAAAATCGCTTCGACTTGGGAAGGTATTCAGGCAGCTAAAATTTTAGAAGCAGAAGGTATTCACTGTAATCTCACTCTATTGTTTGGTTTGCATCAAGCTCAAGCCTGTGCAGAAGCCAATGTAACGCTGATTTCACCTTTTGTCGGTCGTATTTTGGATTGGTACAAAAAAGCAGAAAATGTTGATCATTACCCGATTGATAAAGATCCGGGTGTACTTTCAGTCAAGCAGATTTACCATTTCTACAAACAGCACTGTATTAAAACAGAAATTATGGGTGCAAGTTTCCGTAGCATCGATCAAGTCCTCGGATTGGCGGGTTGTGACCTGCTTACAGTCTCACCCAACCTTTTGGCAGAGCTTGAACAGGATCAACGTGAAGTTGTTGCGCAACTTTCAACCAATCATGCACAAGCACATTGTCAGCATATTGTGACGCCTTTAAGCAAAGAAACCTTTAAGCAACACATTGAACATGACTTGATGTCTTCACAACTTTTACAGAGTGGAATTGATGGCTTTATTAAAGCCCGTGATCAATTAAGTACATTACTTCGCCAGTCTTTTGGCTTAGACGCTGAAATACAAGCTTAAAATACCAATATTGCACCATCAAAAAGCCGATTTTGTTATAGTAAACAACTCGGCTTTTTGATTGTTTGAGAGTGTATTTATTGTGTTCGGCATCACCGATCTCACCACTTATATTATTGGTACAACCTTAATTGTGTTATTGCCGGGACCCAATTCTTTATATGTGATGTCCATTGCTTCACGTTTTGGCATTAAAGCCGGTTATAAAAGTGCATTCGGTGTTTATACCGGTGACATTGTTTTAATCTTACTCACCGCTTTGGGTGCCGCTTCATTACTGCATGCTTTTCCCTGGTTATTTGTTTTACTGAAAATTATTGGTGCACTTTACTTAAGTTATTTAGGCATAAAATTGCTGATTGCAGCTTATCACACCTGGAATTCCGCACATTCACAAAGAGAAATCGCTACGGTTGAAAAAAATATTGAGCAACTCCAGCCATTTAAAACCGCACTCACCATTAGTATTTTAAATCCTAAAGCGATTCTGTTTTATTTGTCCTTCTTTGTACAATTTGTAGATCCTGCTTATCCCTATCCTGCGCTTACCTTTACCGCACTTGCTCTTGTATTACAGATCATTAGTATGAGTTATTTAACTGTGCTGATTTTTTCAGGCGCCAAACTGGCGACTTATTTTACCCAGCGCTATAAAGTCACCGCTTCCTGTGTAGCTGCTGTGGGCATTTTATTTTGTGGTTTTGGTCTTAAACTCGCCACCTCTACTTTGTAAGTTTTAAATCACCAAAGTGCGAGCTATCCCATTTAATATTTTGATTATGTCTTTGCGTTAAAAAATGAAAAGCGTATGATTGGTGCGCTTTTCAACTATTATAAAATGATGGCGTAAAGGATTTATGCAAAAATTTCTCCAAGACTTCTCTGTCCCTGCTGTCTTTGCAGGCTTTATTACTTTCCTTGTCGGTATCAGTGTTTCCTCTGTATTGGTGATTCAATCTGCTCAACTTTTGGGGGCTTCAACAGCACAGATCACCTCCTGGTTCTGGGCATTAGGTTTGGGGATTGGTTTAAGCGGTTTAATCCTGTCTTGGAAGTTTAAATATCCTGTTGCGACCTCATGGTCAACTGCAGGACTGGCCTTAATTCTGGCCACAGCCAATGGTTATAGTCTATATGAGGCGATTGGGGCATTTTTAGTTTGTGGATTGCTGACGGCAATTTTAGGTTTTTCCGGTATTTTTCAGAAAGTTTTAGCCCATATTCCGCAAAGTTTAACCAGTGCCATGCTCGCAGGTGTGTTGCTGAAATTTGGTATTGCGCTGTTTGCCAGCATGCAAAATGACTGGGAGTTTATCCTGTCATTATTGACCGTCTATATTCTGTCAAAACGACTGTCTCCACGTTATAGCATTGTCATCACGGTGATTGCCGGTGTTGTACTGTGTCCTCTGTTTTTACAGTTTCATGTCTCAACCATTCAGTTCAGTCTGGCTCAACCCGTATGGATGGCACCTGAATTTAGCTGGTCGGCCATTTTCGGTTTGGCACTTCCGTTGTTTGTCATTAACATGGCATCGCAATATTTGCCCGGTCTTGCCATGATCAAAAGCTATGGTTATGAACCAAATGTGAACCAGCTGATCGGCTGGACCGGAGCAGCACAAACCATTTTCGCCCCTTTTGGATGTTTTTCCGTGAATATTGCCGCCATTAGTGCGGCTATCAGTTTGGATGATCAGGCCCATCCTGACAGCAAAAAACGTTATATTGCCGGTATGAGCTGCGGCTTCTTTTATATCCTGATGGGTTTGTTTGCCGCCACACTGACCAGTATTTTAATGTCTTTCCCTGGCGTATTTATGACTGCTTTGGCGGGTATTGCGCTGTTAGGTACTATTGGTCATAACATCGCCATCGCCTTTCAGGATATCAGTGAACGGGAAGCGGCTTTAATGACCTTCTTATTTAGTGCTTCAGGTATTCAGTTTTTCGGAATCGGTTCCGCGTTCTGGGGGTTATTATTTGGCTTTGCGGTATCTATCATATTAAAGTTTAGAAGACAGTCCTCATTCAAATAAGGTAGATTTACGACTTATATCTCTAGATTGGGATATAAGTTTATTTAATCTAATTATATTTGCCTGATCAATTTATTATTGAATAGTGTAATCATTTCTTAAATGAAGTCATTTTATAAAGTTAATGTCCCACTGACTTAGAAAAGACATTCATCACAATCACACCTCCCATAATCATCACGATCCCAATCACAGCAGGTAAATCCAGACTTTGCCGGAATACGAAAAAACCAATGCACGCCGTCAATATAATACCTATACCACTCCAGATGGCATAGGCAATGCCTAAAGGAATGGTTTTAAGCACGTGTGATAACAAATAAAATGAAATCACATAAAAGATAAAAACCAAAATGCTCGGAACTAATTTAGTGAAATCTTCAGATTTAACCAAGAAAGTTGAGCCGGTTACTTCTGAAACAATTGCCAAGGCAAGTAAAGCATAGGCCAAAAAAACAGGATTCATATCAGTCTCTACAAAACATATAACTCAGGACTAAGTTATATATCTGAGTAAGAGATATATTCAATCTGTCGAAAGTAAAATGATGTCATACACTTTTTAAAAAAATGCAGGACTATATTTTTGAATAAATTGAATGGTTTTTGCAAAGGTTTGCTGACTGGCTTTTTTACTCATCATAAATTGATATTCATGCACTAAAAATTCTTTCGAGTCTGGATAAAAAACCTCAGTTACCGGTATTTCTTGATTCTTTAAAGCTTTCACAAAAGGCAAAGACTGTGTCCGGGTTAAAAAATCTTTATTTCCACCACTAATCAATACGGGTGGATAATTGGTGGTTAAATACTGAATGGGAGAAATGCTTTTTAAAAATTCGGCATCATCTTTTTTATTGCCTGTATAGGATTGAACCAGGTTAAATACTCCCCATTCGATTAATTTCAGCTCATTGGGTGCAGTGTTAATAAAAGCATTCATATCATAAATACCGCAATGTAAAATCAAGCCTTTAATCTGGTCTCGTTGAATTAACGGCGTAATACCTGACTGCTGAGCAAAATCTGGGTTACTGATTAAAGCTGCATAATGACTCACCAAATTCGCACCTGCGGAATCACCCGCCAAATAGATTTGATTAGCATTTATATGATATTGCTGCGCATGCTCGCTTAGAAACTTTAATGCCTGATTAATTTGGAGCAGCTGATTTGGATAAATGGCTTGTGGTGCAAATTGATATTGTACTGAAACCACGTTATAGCCCTGATTGGCCAAGAGTTTAAAATAGCCACGCGCATGCTCTTTAGAACCTGAAACCCATCCACCCCCATGAACCCAGACTACGGTTGGACGCGGCTCAAATTGCATCACACTTTTGGGCTGGTAAATATCCAAAGTTAATGAAGGTTGCTGCATATACATTATATTTTTCTGTACCAAAATCTCTTGGGGTGCATATCGATCAATCATCTTTTTTTGCACATTGGTGGAAGCATTAAAAACACTCGCAATGACCTTGGTACTACTTTGGGTATTCTGACAACCGCTACTGTGTACAGCAGCAATTAAACACAAACTTAAACTGAAAAATTTTGAATACACAGGCTTCCCTTATTAAACTGATTTCGCCTGCACTTTAATGGAGACGTTAATATTTTCAGGCATTTTAATACCTGTTTAAACATTTAGAAATACTTATGCAAATCTTGAGTTTCCCGCTCAGGTTTAAATGCAAAACAGAACACAGTTATATTCATGATATTTATATAATTTAATGAATTTTAAAACATTTTTCACAGACTAAATTGATCATTCAAACACAATGTGCTATCTATAATTAATAGCTATATAATAAACGCCAAGGAACAAGTCTTATGTCTTATCAAAATATTTTAGTCCCAGTTGACGGTTCTGACATTTCATTATCTGCAGTTAAAAATGCGGCTCAGATTGCCCAAGCGTTTGGTGGCCAATTAACATTAATCAGTTTAGTCACTGAAGACCCGTTTTCTGAAGCAGACTTTTACTATCCATCTCCAATTATGAAAGAATATTTCGTCCAAGCCTATGCCAATGCCGAAAAATCACTGAAACAGGCTCAAGCCATTGCCAGCGAAAATGGTATTACTGCCAATACTCAAATCGTTAAAGGTAATGTCTCGGAAGAAGGCATTATTGAAACTGCGGAAAAGTTGAAAATTGACCTGATTGTTATGGGCTCACATGGCCGCAAAGGTTTTCAAAAGTTCTTGCTGGGCAGCTTTGCTCAAGATGTTTTAAAAGGCACAAAACTTCCTGTTCTCATTGTTAAAGAATAAATATTGATAATACACCCTGCAGTTGATGTGGGGTTTATTTGGCGCTTCCCATGAGCTTCTCATTTTTTATAATGAATCACTATCACAATTAAAACATCTTCCCCATTCATCTCTATTCATAAGGATAATTTCATGACTTATAAACATATTTTAGTTCCAGTAGATGAATCTCCTATTTCTTATGCAGCGGTTGAACAAGCATTATCTTTGGCCAAAGAACTGAATTGCCAAGTCACCATTACCAGCGTGATTGCTGTAGATCCATTTGTGGGTGTGGACTTTTATAAAGTCGCGCCTGCAATTACAGATTACTTTATACAGGCTGAAAAGAGTGCGCAGTTGCGCTTAACTGAAATCAAGCAATCCTTCATTCGAGATGGTATTAATGTAGATACTAAAGTGATTCGAGGTGTCTCTCCTGCCGAAGGAATCATTCATGTGGCTGATGAAGTCGGTGCTGATTTAATTATTATGGGCTCGCATGGCCGCACAGGATTCAAAAAATTAGTGTTGGGAAGTGTGGCGCAAGCGGTACTGACCCAATCCCCGATTCCCGTACTGATTATAAAAGTTTAACTCTCAAAAAAGTCCCTTTAAAAGGGACTTTTTTTATAAACAAATTTTATAATTTATTAAAGAAACTGATTAATTTTTTATCTGGCTCATGATCAGGATTTCTCTTTGGATCTCCGGATAAACCAAGTGATCTGCGCTAATATTTTAATTAAAGACTCATTTTTGAATAAGTTTAATTTGCAAGATTTATTTGGAAATGTGCTGATGTAAAGTCTGCAGATAAATTTCGGCTTCAATTTTACTGTCAAAGGTTTTTTGATAGGTTCCCATCGCTTGAATATTATTCGGCGTATATTCAATCACGACAACAAAATGTCCATCACTGGAGCTTTTTGAAACACGGATAGCGATAATATGTTGGGAGTTTAAATAAAAACCATCTTCAATTTTAATTAACAAAACTAACCTCCAGTCCACTAAATAAAATGACAGGCTTCACTTAATAACAGTCTGCTAAATGATTAAAGCTCATCTTTAGATGAGCTTTAATATCCTCCATATCACGACATTAATGTGATTTAATCGACATTTTTAAACCGATCACGCAATAGTAAATATGTCTTATGATTTTATCTTTTAAGTTAGTTATTCTAAACAGCAGTTCATTTATTGTTCTGTTAAATTGGGCTGTAAAAATAAAAAGCCTTTTCGTGATTAAAACCAAGAAAAGGCTTTTTAGTCATTTAATGAATGCTCAGTTAAACACTCAACATACTACTCAACGTTTCTGAAACATTTTTAGATTTCACTTGCGGCTTTAAAGTTTCAAGCGCAGTTTTGACTTCTGTACGTTGTGGCTCTGCCAAGGTGTACCAGCGCGAAAGCACTTGCAGTAAACGTGAACCGACAATCGGGTTTTTCTCATCCAGATATTTAGCCAAATCAATATAATGCTGAACACCAAAGCTCCAGGTATTGACTGGATTGGCATTTAAACCACCACTGACTGCACGAATACGGTTCGGTGTACCCAAATCATAATCAGGGTGAGAGGTTAAATACTTGATGGTTTCTGCATTTGCTTTCGGATGTGCTGCCTGAACCATAAACCATTGATCCAAAGACAAGGCTTCATCTTCAAAGCGGCTATAGAAGTCTGCCAAAGCTTCTTGGGCTTGAGGCGCATCATTCCAGACCAAGACCTTAAGCGCACCCAAACGTTCAGACATGTTACCTGTATGATATTGCTCATAAGCCAGATCAAAAGCAGAAGCATCACCCTGACGTGCCATCATACTGAGCATAATGTTTCTAAGTGCACGAACACCCATCGCTTGAGAAAATTCACTTTGCATATCTGGGTCTAACTCCAGGTAAGTCTCTTTGCAGAATGCACCCAATTCACGTGCTAATGTGTCCAGCAAGGCATTACGCTGTTCCTGGATTTTGGCAGGTTGATAATCTGTATCAATACGGCTGCCCAAATAACCTTCGGTCGGTACATCAAACAAACGTGAGGCCAACAGTGGATCCTTTTGAATGACCTCAGGCAAGGTATTTTTCATGGCTTGGATATAGATATCCGCATCATGACCTTCCAATAAAATACGTTCCAGCAAGGTTTGAGTGGCCTGCCACTGGTTGAAACCGTTGGTTTCATGTTGCATCAAGAAAGCCAGCTCTTCATCTGAATAGTTAAAATTCAGATTGACCGGTGCAGAGAAATTACGCAGCAATGAAACCACAGGTTTTGCGGTTACGCCGGTAAATTCAATGGTTGCCTCATTTTGATTAAATAAATACACGCCATCTTTCACGCCATTTTCAAATAGTGATTCAGATTGCAGCGTATATTGCTCACCTGTTTCTGCATCAAAAAGTGCCAAAGCGACAGGAATCGGCACAGCTTTCAGGTTTGGATATTTTGCATTGGCTTTTAAACTTTGTTTAAAGCTTAAACGGTAGATTTGAGCGGTAGCATCATACTCACCTTTGGCTTCAAGTTTTGGTGTGCCAGGCTGGTTATACCAAATCAGGAATGCAGATAAATCTACTCCAGAACCTGCAGTTAATGCGGATACCCAATCTTCTACTGTCACCGCTTGACCATCATGACAGCGGAAGTATTCGTCAGTGCCTTGACGGAATTTTTCTTTACCAAGCAAGGTTGCCATCATGCGGTTAATTTCCGCACCTTTTTCATATACAGTCGCGGTATAGAAGTTATTAATTTCCACAAAATGGTCTGGACGTGGCGGATGCGACAATGGACCGGAATCTTCAGGGAACTGGTGTGCTTTCAATACGGCAACATCATCGATACGCTGTACTGCAGCGGACTGTAAATCTTCAGAGAAAGACTGATCACGGAATACCGTCAAGCCTTCTTTCAAGCAAAGTTGGAACCAGTCACGGCACGTAATCCGGTTACCAGTCCAGTTATGAAAGTATTCATGCGCAATCACAGACTGAACACGCATAATTGCAGCATCAGTGGTGAATTCTTCATCGGCAAGCACACATGAAGTATTAAAGATATTTAAACCTTTATTTTCCATGGCACCCATGTTGAATGCACTGGTTGCCACAATCATGTAGTTGTCTAGGTCATACGGACGACCATAGTGTTCTTCATCCCATTGCATGGAATGTTTCAGCGCTTCCATGGCAATGTGACATTTTGGAATATCTTTTTCAACGGCGTAAATCTCAAGTGCAACGTCACGGCCTTCCGAAGTCACATAAGAATCTTTCAGAACTGCCAAATCGCCAATCACGCAGGCAAACAAATAGCTTGGTTTTTTGGTTGGATCTTGCCAAATGGTGTAGTGACGACCTTCGCCAGCTTCACCGGCTTCCATCAAGTTACCGTTGGCTAAGAGCACAGGAAATTTTTTATCCGCTTCTACACGCGTAGTAAAGACAGACAGGACATCTGGACGGTCTGGGTAGAACGTGATTTTGCGGAAACCTTCAGGTTCATTTTGAGTGACGAATAAATCATCACCCGCCTGATATAAACCTTCAAGCTGGGTGTTGTTTTCAGGATGAATCACCACGGCAGTTTCAAGAATCACTTCATTGGGTGCATTGCTAATCACCAACTGTTCTGCATCCAGCGTGTAATCAGCTTCGCTTAACAGCTTTCCGTTTAAAGTAATTGATTTTAATTCCAAGTCACGACCCAGCAGGACCAAATCCCCTGCGGTTTGGCGCTTCATGACCAATGTTGCGTTTACATCGGTACGATCTGTATGAACTTGAATATCCAAGTTGATTGAATCAACCAAAAAAGAGGGTTTTTCGTAGTCTTTCAAATAAACAGTTTGGTCTGCTTCAACCACTGGGTTTGCCGCGATATTCATATAATGTCCTAATCCTGTAGTTCTTAAGCCAAGACTTTGTTTTTTGTGAGTGCTTCGATCATACGACAACTATCACAATCTGTCTGTGCGATTGATTTGAGTTATATATGGGCACAATTTATGTCATTTTCAATCTAAAGGCTTTAAATTATTTGAGGTTTGACTTATATTTGCACAAATTTGTGAATCAAAATAATAACAACTCCAGTGTGACCAATTATGAAAGTAAAAATACTGCTTTCGGCACTTATATTAATTAAATTTCAACCGGTATATGCCGAATATACAAATATTAAATATAATTGCTTAGCTTCAACTCAAAGCAAAAATATATTAATGCTGAGTGCAAGCAATCCAGAACCAAGTCAAATTAATGATCTGATGTACTTTCCTTATCTCAAACCCATCACAATAGAACGTGATTCAGGTCTAGGCGTAGGCGGTCCAGATACCATTTGGTATTACAGCTACAATGAAAAAATAGATGAAAAAGTGACTGGAAAATATGACGTTGCAGTGCGTGGTCGAAAAAAAATTCTATTCGTCATATACAGCAGTCCCGAACTACTTCAACCGATCTCTTTTACCATTCCCTTGAATCATCAATTAAAAGAGCAAATCAATAAGAAATTAGCGCTTAGAAGCAGAGAATGTTTATAGTTAAAATCATGACGATTCAATGTATATCTGATTTTTTCTTGCCCCAAGCGCATGTATTGAATGCACTTCCTATCACGCCAACATCTTTCAATAATGTAAATAGAAAATAACGGTATGTTGATGTCTCTTTATATTATTTGAGCAAGATTGATCTGGCTTATATTCTGACTTAACTCAAAGTGACAGACATTTTCAAGATGAATACATTTTGAGCACGTTTCTTGCTTGTATCTATTTGCACAAAGCGCACTATAAAATTAATTCAAAATGAGAAGAGGTGTCCCATGTATTTAAAAGACCATATTGTCCGTGTGGAAAATATCAAGACCATGCAAACTCTCGATGCTGCCGGAATCGATCACAAGGTGATTGCGATGTTTATGAGCTGCGAAGGCATTCCCATGCAATCGCCCGATATTTGCGCAATTTTGAATAATTACGATTCATTAGGTAGCAAAAAAATTCCCTCTAAAAAGGTTCAGGCTTTAATCAATGCAAAACAGTTAGGTGAGGAGGATGACTCATTACCTTGCCCTGCTTCATATTAATTTAAAGAATTTAAATCCCCTCGATAGCCCCTGTTTTTGTGGAGATGGAAGCTTTGCTTTTCTATCTCCACATCAATCAATAACAAATACTTAGGCTATTTATCTAGAGCAAAATCCGCTTATATTTTTCTGCTTGCATTTATTGTTCATTCAGCACTATTCAATCACGTTACAATAAAAGAGATGTGTATAATCGTTTGAATGATTAACCAGACTTGTGATTGACTCTCTCCTATGCTCCTTCAGATTCTGCAAAAACAGTTAGATGAAAGTACATCATGCCCTTTGTGTCAGGCATCCATGTTCTGGATTGAGGCAGAACAGTATGATCAAGCACTTAATTTTCATGAATGTAGTCACTGTCAGCATCGTGTTTTTCAGGATGGACGCACCAACTGTCATTGTGACAAATGCCTGGTCAATCGAAAAAAAATGCTCACCGAAACGCGGCTGCAAGAGCAACGCAAAATCAAATCGAAAAATAAAGATAATGTTGAATACCGATTGGATCAGATCAGCTTTTTAAATAAATTATTTTTACTGAGTATTCTGGATAATCAGGTTCAGGAACATACCACGCATCATGAATATATTGATTGGGAAAGTATTAAATACCATTCCATTACCCCGAATTACTTATTTCAAAATTATCTGGTCAAGCAACTGGTAAAAGAACAAATCCTGATTGCCAAGGATTTTGCAGCCGAGGCACATCATTACTATGTCAATGTGCGTTTGGATGGTTATTCTGAACCGAGCCTGTTTAGCATCACCCAGCAACTTCGCAACTGGTTTTATGAAAATTTGACCATGGGCGTGCCCTTTAAAAATGCAGATGAAGTGAAGAATGTGCTTTATTTAGCGCTGTATCAGGAAATTATTCAGTTCGCCCAGTTTTATTGCCGCACCTGGGGCATTCAAATTGCGGGAAACAACAGTTTTCAAACTTTTTGTTATCGCCTGATGGATTCATTGGCTGTGGGGCAAATTTATTATCTGGTGCAGACTGCACTGGAATATTTGCATCAACAAAAAGCCCTGCAAGCACGTAATGAAAACTTTATTAACACCAACTTATTAAAGAAAACCTTGCAGCAATATCGTGACCGTGCCGTGACCGAAAAATGGGAAACCTCCACCCTGCCACGTCCACACAATATTCCATTTAGCAAGATGAGCGAAATCCTGTTTTTCCGTTTTCTGGGCTATGATGAAAGTATTTTTTTCCAGCCGATTTGGCGGATCTGGAAAAAGATTGAACCTCGCTTAAGCTTCTATTCACAAAAACGCTGTATGTATTGTGGTTCCAATGAGCTTACTGTCGATTATGATGCTGAAAATTATGTGACACTCTGCTGTCGCACCTGTAAGCATCAAGACCATTATTTTACCCAATAAAGTTTTACCCAATAGAGTTTCGCCCAGTAGACGGTGATCACTATGTCTAGCCTCTCCAATCCTATATATAACTTAAGGAATAACCCCATGGATCAAACTTCAACATTGGTCGAGCATATTGTTGAAGCATGGACACTGCTGCAAACCGAGCAGCCTTTGGTGCAATGCATTACCAACAGCGTTGCAGCCAATTATGCAGCCAATATCTTGCTGGCTGCCGGTGCTTCTCCTGCCATGATTGACAATCCATTCGAAGCCGAAAGTTTTACCCGTATTTCCGCTGCACTCAGTATTAATCTGGGTACACCGACCCATGAACAAATGCAGGCCATGCAAATTTCTGCACAAACGGCGCAGCGTACCAATACCCCTTGGGTACTCGATCCAGTCGGTTATGGTCCCGTTTTAAAATGGCGTTCGGATATGGTGGATGAGTTACTACAATACCACCCAACAGTCATTCGGGGTAATGCTTCAGAAATTAGCACCCTTGCAGGCAATCAGGTGCTCTCCAAAGGCGTGGATAGCACACTGGATAGCGCAGATGTTTATAGCCAGGCCAAAGTACTGTTAACACATGCGGAATGCATCGCCATTTCAGGTGAATCTGACTTCATTTTAAGCAAAGAACTGGATGCCGTAATTCAAGTCAATGGCGGTTCTTATTTACAACCGAAAGTCACCGCGACAGGCTGTGCGCTCGGTGCTTTAATTGCTGCTTACTGTGCGGTAACCACACCGACGACTGCCACCGTTGCGGCGCATACGCATTTTGCCATTGCAGGAAAATTGGCCTTTGAAAAAGCGCAAACGATGGGTCAGTTTAATGTTGCATTCATGGATTACATTCACAGTTTAAATCCAGATCTAATCCGACAATATGCCGATATTAAAATACTTGAAATCTAAAAAAATTATCTATGTTGCCACTCTACATAGATCTTTATTTTAGTTTTTAAACAGCAGCTTAAAGCCGTTTTACAGCAGGACATACTCAATGGAACTTAGACATTTACGTTACTTTGTGGCTTTGGCTGAAGAACTCAATTTTACCCGTGCTGCACAAAAACTGTGTACCGTACAACCTTCTCTCAGCCAGCAAATTAAAGATCTTGAAGAAGAAGTCGGTGTACAACTCATCGACCGCAGTGCACGAAAAATAGCATTGACTGCAGAAGGTCAAGGCTTTCTAAAATATGCCTTAGAATCGATTAAATACGCAGAACTTGCAGTCGCTCATGCACGTCAAATCGCCAATCAAGGACAACAACAGCTGTTTATTGGTGTACTGCATGTGGCTGAAATGACCATCATCCCTCACATCATTCAACAGGTTCGTGCTCAGTTTCCACAAGTCGATCTTAAAATTAGAAGCTTATCCTGTAGCGAACAGGTTCAGGCGTTGAAAAATTCTGAACTGGATTTGATTTTTAGTCGCGTGTGTATGGATGATCCGGTGTATACCAGCACGATGCTGTTTGAAGAAAAATTATTATTTGTCGCTCATCAAAACTATATTGCCAATCGCAAAATTCAAGATTTAAGACAAATTCAAAACGATGACTTTATTGTCTGTGATCAGCTGTTTTCGCCATTTTTTTATCAGCGAATTGAAGAATTCACGCAAAAAGAAAATCTAAAACTGCAATATAAATATCAAGTCACCAATGCCCTACAGCATATCAATCTCATCAATATGGGCTTGGGATGGAGCTTTATTCCTGAATATGCACGGCAATTGCTCAATTCCAATGTACAGTCGGTTGAACTAAAACAAGACTTGCCGACCTTGCCGCTATATGCCAGTTATCGAACAGATGCTGAAAATCCGGTTTTGCAATTTACCGCAAAAATCATTCAACAATCCGTTCAACAACACGTTTCAAAATAACTTTTTAAAACTTGAATTACGCGATTTGATAATTCATTTGTTCTAGCACATGCGTTAATTTCTGCAAGGCTTGTGCATCATCATACAAGGCTTGCTGATGGCGCCATGCCACATAACCATCCGGGCGAACCAGCAACATGCCTGCTTCAGCAATTTCACAGCTTTTTTGCCAGATACCGTAAACATCTTTGACTTCTTGCCCAATGGTCACAACATCTAGATAAGCTAAATCTAATTGTTCAGCTGCCTGTTTCCAGGCTGTACCGGATAAACCAGTCACTAAAGTAAGTTTGCCATTTCCCACAATATCCAAGGTGGAAACCTTTTGGCCATTTTTAGTATCTACTAACCAGCAATGTGGAATTTTCGCCCCGGGACGTGACGTCGCCTGTAAATACAATTGCGGATCAGCGTGCCATTGTTCATCACATTCATCCTCTAAAACCACGGCAGCCGACTGATAACGCTGATTCAGCTCCACACCTTGCGCATTGAACTCAAAATTTTTAATGTCTAAAGCATGATTCAACTGAGTACGTAATTCAGCAGCCTTGGCAGTCGGTGCATTCAGTCGATCTAGCAACTGTTGTGTAGTGGCAACACCTTGATCAAAACCAAAAACATCTTTGAGATGCTTATAGTCCATCCGAGACTGGTTGGCACGTGCGACAATTTGCTGTCCAACCGGCACACGCTCATCACTATAAGAGCTCAGCAAGTCCGCTTTCGCCCAGTCCTTAATCACAAAAGCCAGTTTCCATGCCAAGTTAAATGCATCTTGAATACAAGTATTTGAGCCCAAACCGCTTGACGGCGGATGACGATGTACCGCATCTCCGCCGCAGAACACACGACCGACTGAATAATGCTTGGCAAATGCCTGATTTACATACCATGCCGATACATTTTGCACTTCAATATCGACATCATCCGTACCAATAAAGGTATGAATACGTTGAATGATCTGTTCTTGGGTATATTGCGGCTCACCTTGAGCAATATCGAAGCCCCAACCTGCAATCCAGTCATTCCATGGAGAAATGGCACGCAGCAAGCCCATGCCAATTTCACCAAAGCCCGCGGCAGGATTGACAATCCAATGCAAAATACTTGGGCGATGTTGCACATACTTGCTTAAGTCTGCTTTAAAACGTACATAGGTCGTCCCAGCACGCGCCATATGACCTTCAATCGGAAGACCGATTTTTTCAACTATTTTAGAGCGCGCCCCATCCATACCCACCAAATATTTGGCACGTACCGAATATTTCCGGTTTTCCAAGCGATCCAAGAACCAGACAGTAACGCCATCATCATCTTGTTCATGATCTAAATATTCGGTGTTGTAAAATAAATTTGCACCACGCGCAACTGCATGTTTGACCAGTAGTGCTTCCATTTCGGGTTGAATAAGATCAAATAAGGGCGAAGGACTACCCTTCACATAATCGCCATGACGTAAATCGCCCATTCCCCACGCCTGAATCCGGGCAATTTCTTCGCCAATTAGACTGGTGGTAATCATGCTTTCTCCCATGTCTTGCCATGGCGTGGCTCTACTTTTAGCTTCTTCTTCTAAGCCAAATTCACGCAATACTTCGACTGCACGCTGATTGGTAATGTGCGCACGGGGAGAATTTGCCAGACCATTAAACTGGGTATAAAAACGTACAGCAATACCATAAGTGGCTAAGGCCAAAGCCGTCGTTGCACCTGCCGGGCCCGTACCAATCACCACCACATCCGTATCGAAAGGCTGATTTGACATCACATTTCCTTATTCAATTCACTTAAATGTGCACATCCACATCATTGGATTGCTTTTATTGAACTATAAGGAAAATGTCGAGATTATTTAAAAACTATCACAACTAACTATGGTCATATTGGTCTGAGCTATAGAAACTCATATAGAGTTTTTATCTTGAATCTTTCGTTTGAAGATCAGTCAGCGACTTATCCACTCATTTTTTAGAATTTAGAAACCAAAATGCAGCAAATTTATTAACCCAGCCTATGAATAATAAAATTTAATATACATGTCGATCGAGCCACAAATTAAAAATTGCTTCAGAGATTGTTTTTAAATCCAGTTTACAGACACACATCAATCCCATGCCATCAAAATAATCCGGCACATGCTGGGTAAAGAAATTGATATGTGGGGTCGCTTTATTCCTTAAGCGCTGAATGTCTGCAGGCGTTGTTTTTGGCATTACACTTGGATGAACAAAAATATCTTCTCTGCGCTTTTGCACCTCACTTTTACGCTGCTGAATCATATCTAAAACCTGTAAATATTCCTCAGGTATCCGTCGTCCTTTACGCGGAAAGAAATTCTGCGATCGTGATGCAAAAAGTGTATAGATTTTGGGCTGTATGACTGTGGGTACAAACCATAATGGAATCGCGGGATATCGAATTCGATAATTGATTGCAACGCGAATGGCGGTATTAAGCGCCCTATTTCTTTTACGATAAGCAGGCAAAATACCCGCCCGGGAACTCAGCACAAAAATTGGTTTGTCTTGCAAAGAGAGTTTCAATATCGGAATAACATTTTGTCCAATCAATTTATCATGATGATAATAATGAACCACCTGGACAGAGACCGCATCTACATCATGAACAAGATCATAAATTTCATCTGGAGTAGAATTTGGAAAAATTTGCTGATCAAATGCCAGCATGGTTGTGAAAAAATGATGCTTTTGTTCAGATGCAAGTTTTGTAAAATCGACAATCCTTTCAGTAATACGCATTAGATGCATTCAACCCTTGTTTTTATATTCTTATTATTCATTATTTTATTCACATTCAATATCCCTAGAAATAGCGATTTTTAGGATTGATTCAGTTGAATGTTCTCTTCATTTTAGCCACATCAAATCAGAATTTAACTCACTTTTCCTGATTAAAAGGTAAATCAAAATAATAAAAAACCCAACAGCACTGGTCTGTTGGGTTTTTAAAGCGCTTAAAAAGGAAACCAATTAAAGATATTGATTATCTTTAATTGGTTTCCCCAATGATCTTCTAGCGATGCGTAATTAAAACGGATTTAATTCGGTTATCATCCAGTTCCGTCACCTCAAAGTGAACCCCGTGATACTCCAGATGAGTACCTACGGTTACTTCTCCATGCGTCTTTTCCAAAATCAGACCTGCAACACTGATATAGCCGGCATCTTCTTCGACCAGATCCATCATGCCAAGCTCTAATTCAAGCTGGTACACATCCAACATCCCCGATGCTTTCCAGGTATGATCATCAATTTTCACTAAATCAAGCTGTTCATCTGCATCAGGAAATTCTCCGGCAATCGCTTCAAATACATCAAGCGGAGAAATTAAACCTTGTACATTCCCAAATTCATCACTCACCAGAACCAATGAACCTTTCGATGTACGCAAGGTATTGATGGCATCAATCACTTTCATTTTCGCGAAAATATAGATCGGACGATGACGTTTGATTAAAGTTTTGAGCTGTTCGTCATCATCAAGCACATCGAGCAATTCTTTGGCACGAACGATACTGATCACCTTATCCAAACTGCCACGACACACTGGAAACAAGCTATGTGGGACGGATAACACCTGTTCACGAATTTGTTCAGGACGATCTTCAATGTCCACCCAGGAAATCTGGCTACGTGGTGTCATGATCGAGGCTACAGATCTTTCTGCCAGGGTTAGCACCCCACCAATCATATAACGCTCTTCATCGGCAAATGCTTCTTTCGCCTCAAAGTGTTGAGCGCTATTCGCCACGGTCTCCATTTTGCCACCCATCAATTTCAGGATAGAATCCGCTGTACGGTGACGCAGTGGAATTTTAGATTCATGTTTGGCTGCATTGCGCTGACCGAATTGATTAAATGCTTCAATTGCAATCGCAACGCCAATACCTGAATAGATATAGCCTTTCGGAATATGGAAACCAAAACCTTCTGCAATCAAGCTAATCCCAATTAACAGCAAGAAGCTTAAACACAAAATCACAACAGTCGGATGGCGGTTTACAAAAGCAGTTAATGATTTAGAAGCCAGTAACATTACAGCCATGGCAACAATCATGGCCACCATCATCACATAAATGTTGTCGACCATGCCAATTGCGGTAATTACCGAATCTAAAGAAAATACAGCATCTAATACAACAATTTGTGCAACAACTGCAGCGAAACTGGCATAAACAATATTGGTGGTGACGTTAACTTCAGGTTTGCCTTCCATCTTTTCATGTAGTTCGGTCACAGCTTTATAGACCAAAAATAAACCACCAAACAAAAGAATAAGATCTCGACCTGAGAAGGTCCAATCAAAGACCACAATAAGCGGTTTGGTCAAAGTGACCAACCAAGAGATAGCAAACAATAAGCCCAAGCGCATAAACAAAGCGAGGGAAAGCCCCACTACACGCGCTTTATCACGTTGTTCTGGAGGGAGTTTTTCTGCCAAAATGGCAATAAAGACTAGGTTATCAATACCTAAGACAATTTCTAAAACAATCAGGGTAAGTAAACCAATCCAAATTCCCGGATCTAATAAAAACTCCATTAGTTTATATCTCCGATTTTATGAATTTGGCAAAAATTAAAGGTAGACCTGCACGGCGACGGATCCATAGATATGACCTGTTCAACAATAGATAAATGAATTATGCACAATCTCCAAAATTTGTAATTAGTTTTTTGTATTTTTAGGCCTAAAAGTGCCAATTTATATAAAATAGAGATTAATTTTTGTGACTTGCTTCCTCTATTCGTCTGATTTTTTGATGTAATCACACACCAGATCAAATAGTCGCATCCTCTGAAAAACTTAAAAAAGCTCAAAAGAAGAAAATATAAGTTATTGTTTTTATGAATTTTATTATAATATTTACTTGACAAATACATTAATTCATTACATTTATTAACTCATTGTCAGAAATTTTTTGTTAAAAAGATCAGCTCCCAAAGCTATTTTTTTCACTAAAATGTAACACAGCCAAGATTATATAGCTCATAATCGATAGCTAAACTTAGATGCGTAAGTCTCTAATCCAATCAAAAAAACTAACAGGATTATTTTCTATGACAGATGAAAAAGCGTTAACTTTCAACAAGCATCGAAAACGATTGCCAGCATTCGCTATGAAGGTCATATCTTAAACTAGATTCATGATTTGATCAGTACAATGTTATCTTCAGAGCCTTATCAAAATTCTGAAGTCCAGCAAGAATTGCTGAAGTTTGCCCAAAGCATTGTGAGATTTCATTAAGATCGATAGTGAAACCCTGTCCCTTCTAAACGATGATGCTTGATTTTGATTGATATAAAGAAATTTACAAATATCAGTTTCCTTATTGCATTATAAAAAACTTGATATATATTAATATGCAATAAAAATAATTTAATATATATTGCGAAACAAAATAGCTTTAGATTAGAATGCTTTTCATGAAAAATTACAATTACAACAATGAATTATGGGGTTGTCTACCATGACTAAAAAATACAGTAAGTTTTTACCTTCTCCGGAAAATTTCAGCTTAGACAATTTTCCATATTATTGGGTTACCCAAGTGCATGCCCAATATGTTCAGAATGTCGATCATGTATTGAAAAAATATGGTTTAGATAATTCTCGTCGCCGAATTCTACTCGCTTTAAAATCTAAACCGCATGCAAGCGTGTCCGATCTTTCGGAAATGGTCGTCTCCAAGATGTCAACGACCACCAAAATTGTATATCGCCTAAAAGATGAAGGATTAGTTGATACTTCCTCATGTGAAGATGATGCCCGAATTACCCGTGTAGTTTTAACGGAAAAAGGAAAACAAATGACCCAGAAGATTAACGATCTTACCAATGTGGTTTTGGAACAATCTTTTGAAGGCTTAACCCCCTTACAAATTGAAAAGATGATGGAAAGTCTTAGACATATTTTCAAGAATTTAGCGCATTAATTTTAATTTTAAATCTAATTTACAAATTTAATCAGGAGGCTTTTTCACTTTCGTTAAAAGATATATTTTAAATAAATTTTATTCAAAATTTTTCGCAGAACAGCTACAATAATAAAATACAATTACAACAATTAATAACAGGAGAGACATCCATGACAAAAAAATACAGTAAATTTTTACCGTGCGTGGAAGATTTTAGTTTAGACAATTTCCCATTTTATTGGGTTACCCAAGTGCATGCTCAACATGTACAGAACGTAGATCACGCCCTGAAAAAGTATGGTCTGGATAATTCTCGTCGCCGTATTTTACTTGCTTTAAAAGCAAAATCTCATGCCAGTGTGTCCGACCTTTCTGAAATGATTATTTCCAAAATGTCGACAACCACCAAAATTGTATATCGCTTAAAAGATGAAGGCTTAGTAGACACTTATTCATGTGAAGATGATGCCCGAATTACCCGTGTTTTATTAACAGAAAAAGGGCAACAAATGACCCAAAAGATTAATGACCTTACCAATGTGGTTTTGGAACAATCTTTTGATGGCTTGACTCCATTACAAATTGAAAAAATGATCGAAAGTCTGAAGCATATTTTCAAAAATTTAGCCCGTTAAGCAGGGCTTAATCGAAAAAATTCAGTTGAGGAGTTATTTTCTCGATTTTTGCTTTTGGTACATGAGAACATTCAAATTCCTCTTCAGGAAACCCTTGTACAAATGATCGGATATCTGGAGACTTCCAACTCAGCCATTCATCTAAACGCTCGTGAGGAATAACAATCACTGAGCGTTTAATATTTCCGGGCTCATGAAATTCTTTCATCATGGGATGGTCAATTGCGTCCATCGTAATCATGGTGGCTGAACGAACCACTTCATCCCCGATCTTACAAATTTCGTAAAGTGCCGCAATAAAAACAGCTTGACCATCTTTGCGGCGCACACCCCAACGCTGGGGTTTATGATCAAAATATTTAGATTCATAAAACTCAGCCACGGGAATGACACCAAACTTATATTTCATCAAAGCATTATTAAAGGTGGGTTTCTGAAATAAAGTCTCATTACGGGCGTTATAGGTTTTAGAGGCAATGGTTTTATCTTCTGCCCATTTCGGCACAAGACCAAACATCACTTTACGCCATTCAAGACCTTGCGGCGATTTAAACAATAAAGGTAAATCATAACCCGGATAGACTTCTTCCGGATATTCAAAAGCAATATCCGGAAGCTTTAGATCCTGCAATTGTTTGAGTGTTAAGGGTTTAAAGTTTGCACACATAGCATAAGAATTGAATGATAGGAATTAAATTAAACTGGCTCAATTATATCCTTAACCGTATCAATATGACTGTATCCGGTCGTTGTGAATCATCAACCAGTGTGTAAAGCTGAATGCTTCCAGAGCCCATTGATTACTAAAACATCTCAAGTCTAGTTTTTTTCTGACTACGAAAATGGAGTATTCATTTGATCTGTGCTTGTAATCAAAAAGAACTATTAAGGTCAACATATCCTGAGACTGGGTTTTATTATTTGCTGATCAAAATCAACTGTTCACCTTTTTAATAGCAATCCAGATACGCCAGTAAATTAAAAATGAAGTTGCCAGGTCCACAATGGTACTTTCAATTGCATTTATATGTGCAAGTTCAGCTTCATCAAACCGCCCTTTAAAAATATTAAAAATCAGTTCATAACAGATCATTACCACAATGGCGAAAATGGAAATTTTAATGGTAATCGGTAAATACAGCGCAATAAAACGGTTTAAGAACGCATGACCTTTTTCACCGCCATTGGCTTTAAAAGCAGCATTGGTCCAACTGATCAATAAACCTAAATGAATGACAAATCCAGCTAAACTGATTTTAAGTTCCTCAACCCCAGTCAGACTTAAAGCAAAAAAGCCCAACAAAATCAAAATACCGCTGACCATATAATAATTTTTAAAGTCACCTTGGATCACACGGTTTTGTTTTAAATCATCAATCAGTTGATCGGTGCGCCAAAAATACATGATTTATACTCCATTATTAGGTGTCGATCATATACAAAAAAAGCCTCACAAGGAGGCTTTTTTATTCAGGTTACAGGATTAGTCGCCTGTATAACCTTTTAATTTTAAACGTGCAGCGTGTAATAGAGGTTCCGTATAACCCGATGGCTGTTCGCCACCTTTAAAGATCAAGTCAGAAGCTGCCTGGAACGCAATGTTGTTTTCAAAGTCATTCGACATTGGCGTGTAAAGTGGATCATTGGCATTTTGCTCATCCACAATTTTCGCCATACGCTGCATGACTTCTTCAACTTGCGCCCGCGTTACGATACCGTGACGCAACCAGTTCGCAACATGTTGAGAAGAAATACGTAAAGTTGCGCGATCTTCCATTAAACCGACATCATTGATGTCTGGAACTTTAGAGCAACCTACGCCCAAATCAACCCAACGAACCACATAACCCAAGATACCCTGACAGTTATTTTCAAGTTCTTTGGTTTTTTCTTCTTCAGACCAGTTAGTGTCTTTAGCTAATGGCGGTGTCAACAAATCATCAAGTGACAATGCTTCAGTCGAAAGCAATTCTTGCTGACGGTTTGCTACATTGATTTGATGGTAGTGAATTGCGTGGATCACTGCGCCTGTCGGTGAAGGAACCCAGGCACAGCTTGCACCCGCTTCTGGATGTTCAGTTTTGGTTTTGTACATGTCGAGCAACATATCTGGTTTTGGCCACATGCCTTTACCAATTTGCGCCTTACCACGTAAACCAGCCTGAAGACCGATCATTACATTACGGTTCTCATAAGCCGGGAACCAGATTTGACCTTTAACTTCACCTTTACGAACGAAAGGACCTGCTTCCATGAAGGTATGGATTTCATCACCAGTACGGTCCATGAAGCCCGTGTTAATGAAAATGGTACGGTCTTTCGCTTGAGCGATACAGTTTTTCAGGTTTACAGATGTACGGCGCTCTTCATCCATGATACCGATTTTAAGCGTTTTAGCCGGTAAACCTAATGCCTGTTCAGCACGCTCAAACAGTTCAACTGCAAAAGCAACTTCTTCAGGACCATGCATTTTTGGTTTAACGATGTACATAGAACCTTTACGCGAGTTCTTGATTTCGTTTTCACCCTTGATGTCTGCAAAAGATAACAATGGTGTAACCAGCGCATCCATGATGCCTTCATAAATTTCCGCACCATCTACAAGGATGGCTGGATTGGTCATCAAGTGTCCAACATTACGAAGCAACATGAGTGAACGACCGTGAATAGAAGTCACACCACCAATCAGGTTTTTGTGAGTGCGATCTTTGTTCAATGTACGAGTAACAGTTTTACCATTTTTCGCGATTGACTCTTCGAGCGTGCCGCGCATTAGGCCCAACCAGTTACGGTAGCCTTCTACTTTTTCTTCTGCATCAACTGCAGCAATCGAATCTTCTAAATCCTGAATGGTAGTTACAGCTGCTTCAAGTACTAAATCTTTAACACCGGCTGCATCTGTTTGACCAATTGGACTTGTTGCATCAATTTCAACAATTACATGCAATCCGTTATTTTTAAATACGATTTCAGTTGGTGCAGCAGCTTCGCCGTTATAACCAACAAATTGAGCCTGATGCGCCAAAGTGGTGGTTGAACCATCTTTTAAAGTCACAACCAGTGCATTGTGCTCTACTGTATATTTTGTTGCATCTGCATGCGAACCATTTGCCAACGGAAAAGTTTCATCTAAGAAGTTTTTCGCGAATGCAATGACTTTTTCGCCACGGACTGGGTTATAGCCCTTACCTTTTTCCGCACCACCTTCTTCAGGAATTACGTCGAAACCGTAAAGTGCATCGTATAAAGAACCCCAACGCGCATTTGCCGCGTTCAAGCAGTAACGTGCATTACGTACAGGTACTACAAGTTGTGGACCAGCCAAAAGTGCGATTTCTTCGTCGACATTTTCTGTGCTGATTTTGAAATCTTCTACTTCTGGTAATAAGTAGCCAATTTCTGTAAGGAAAGCTTTGTAAGCTTCTAATTCAAATTTGTTGTTGCGGTGCCATTCATCAATTTTAGCCTGAAGATCTTCACGCTTTGCTAAAAGCGCCTTGTTCTTAGGACTAAGATCAACAACGACTTGCTCGAAGTTTTTCCAGTATGTTTCGCTGTCTAAACCAGAACCTGGTAATGCTTCATTTTCGATGAAATCGTAAAGTTCTTTAGCAATCGCTAACTTGCCTTTTTGAATACGTGCAGTCATTGTCTTTCCTGATATTGCTACTTTTTATAACAAGAGATTCTAGTATACCGATTTAAATCTAGCTGAATAGTACTATCACACTGCTAAATAGTGGTCATTTTTTATAAAATAAATATGCACATTATTAAATAAAATATAACTCACCAATGCGATGTCATCATCCACCTGAATACCTTTTTACAGTTTATAAAGTTTTTGAAATGTCTAAATTAGACTTAAGTGCAGATTTAGAGATAAAAACAGCAGTTAAACCCGACATTGGTATAGTTATAGAGTAAAGATTGAACAATGACTAGTTTTAAATGACGACTAAATACATATTTTCTGGTCATAAAAAAGCGCCATTTCTGGCGCTTTATTTTCATTTGTTTAGGATTCTACTTTCTGGATCTGTTTATGCGCTGCATTCAGATACTCATCGGACTGCATTTCCAGTAAACGTGAACGCGTGCGTTCAATTTCAAAGGCTAATTTTTCACCTTGATAGATATCAATAATTGAATCTTCAGAGGTCAACAACAGTTTGACCCCGCGATCATAAAACTCATCGACCAGATAAATAAAACGGCGTGCACCTTCCGACAAGTAATCTGTTAAATGCGGAACATTGCTCACCAGCACAGTATTGTAAATATTGGCGATCTCAATAAAGTCTGCTGGACTACGCGGCTTAAAACACAAATCTGAAAATTCACACCATAAAACATCTTCAGTATGTCCCACTGTTTCCACAATACGGTTATTGATAATAATCGGCTCTTGGGAAATTTTTTGCGTTTGGGTTAAAGCCGTAAAGCGCTGTGCGATCCAGTTTCTATGATCATGGGTCAAGGGTGATTTAAACAATTGCGCCTGTTTCAGCACTCGCAAACGATAATCTACCCCTGCATCAACATTTAAAATCACACAGTTCTTTTTCACCATCTCAATGGTGGGAATAAAACGGTCACGATGAATCCCGTTTTTATACAGGCCATCTGGAGCAATATTCGATGTTGCAACCAAGGTAATCCCGCGATCAAATAATTTTTGGAACAGTTCGCTTAAAATCATCGCATCAGTAACATTCGATACAAAAAATTCATCAAAACAAATCACCACGGCTTGCTGGTAAATTTGGTCAGCCACCAACTCAAGTGGATTACGTTGTCCCGATAATTTGTTCAATTCACGATGCACATGCTGCATAAAATGATGGAAATGCATGCGCATTTTGCGGCGAAAAGGGATCGACTCAAAAAACTGATCCATCAACCAGGTTTTACCGCGCCCTACACCGCCCCACATATATACACCCTTAGGAGATGTTTGACGACGGAAACGACGGAAAGCTTTTTTCGATGCCTTAAAACGCTGCAGCAGTTCTTGCCAGACACGATCCAATTCATGGACAGCTTGCGCCTGTGCATCATCCGGCATGAACTGACCAGACGAGATCGCTTGCGCATAACGTTCTGCAGGTGACAAAGGAATAAAGGCGGTGCTGTGCTTAGAATTTAAGTCTGACATATGATTGAATACTATTTTAGGCTATTGAAAGTATAGCGAAGTTTGGGATGGAAGATATAACACTTTGGCATTACTAAACTTAGGCTATTTAAAGTACTGGCGTGGACTGTATCCAAACCATCGTTTAAAGGCATGATTAAAAGCTGCCGGTTCGGAATAGCCGAGTAACTCTGCAATCATTTCAATGGAATACTCTTTGTATTCTATCAGCCTTAAGGCCTTGTCTTTAATCAGTTGTTCACGTATTTGTTTATAGCTACTTTGTAATTGCTGCAATTGATGGCGCAAGGTTCGTTCCGGAATTCGCAAGGCTTGGGCTGTTTCTGCCATCGTTGGCATCACGCCTTGCTGCAACTCTAAATAATCCTGTACGCGCTGCACCAATGACGGCACCTGCTCATCCATTTTTAAGCGCTCCAATTCAGCAATACATTTACTTTCATAAATTTTAAAAGTCATTTTATCTGCCGATGGAATCTCAACATCCAGAACTGCATCATCAAACCAAAATTCTGCACATTTCGAGCCAAACCTTAACGCTGTACCATAGTAACCATAATAAGTATTTAAAAAACCTTGATTTTGTGGCTGCGAAAATGGCAATTCAATATGAATCTGGGGAATACTCAACCCTATCATTTTATAAAGGTCCTGGATAAATTTATAGGTACCTGAAATTTCACATTGTGCTCGTAACAGACCCAGATCACTGTTCAAATCTTGTGGTTCATAGCATAAAGCAACCTTGTGTGCTGTATATTTTAAACTTAGACACCCGGTTAGATGAGTTAATGCTTGATATTTAATACCTTGCTCTAAGGCTGTACGCACATTTTCACTGGTGACCAGCAACATGAGCAAAGGACCATATCCAGCAAGCGCATAATGCTGCCCAATAAACAGACCTTTTTCAGGCGGAACATCCTGCCCAATAACTTTTAGAACATCCCACTCCAAACTTGGATGAATGGTTGAACTTGGATCCAATGCTTCGGCACGCAGCCCAATACTTTGAAGTTTTTGATCAACTGCAATCCCAGCTTTACGCATGCCTTGAATTAAATACATCAAGCCAAGAATTGATCTTTTCATAGCATTGTCTAATTAAAAGAATATGACCATTTTTTACTATAAAATTCCACGCTTGCAAATTGCCGAATATATCAATTTTTTTGGCACGACTATCATGTTGCGGAGCAATCTATTCATTTAAGCTATATAAAAATAAATTTATAAGGCAATAAAAAAATGCATGATGCAACTCAAGGCCAGCAAATGCCCCAGCAAACTCAAATTGCCATTATTG
The DNA here is from genome assembly GCF_052712855.1 of Acinetobacter sp. F16. Classification (NCBI taxonomy): domain Bacteria; kingdom Pseudomonadati; phylum Pseudomonadota; class Gammaproteobacteria; order Moraxellales; family Moraxellaceae; genus Acinetobacter; species Acinetobacter sp. F16. The sequence goes on along the minus strand of NZ_JBRATK010000001.1, from coordinate 96,134 downwards.
GAGCAGGGTTTGGTGGCTTGGCAATGGCCATTCGTTTATTACAAAACAATATTCAAGATTTTGTCATTTTAGAAAAAGCCAATGATGTCGGTGGGACTTGGCGTGAGAACCAATACCCGGGCGCAGCCTGTGATGTGCAATCGCATATGTATTCACTTTCATTTGCAGCTAAAAATGACTGGTCGAAGCGCTATGCTGAAGCACCTGAAATTTTTGCCTACATCCAAAGCTTGATGAGCAGTTATGATTTAAAAAAATACTGCCAATTTAACTGTGAAGTTCTGGCTGCCGAATACAATCAACACAGTTGTGACTGGAAGCTGACATTAAATAATGACTCAACCCTGATTGCTCAATTTGTTGTTTTCGCATCTGGCCCTTTACATGTTCCGCAAATTCCACATATCAAAGGCATTGAAAAGTTTCAGGGCAAAGTTTTTCATTCATCGCAATGGGATCATCAATACGACCTCAGCAATAAAAATGTTGCATCCATTGGTACAGGTGGCAGCGCCATTCAATACATTCCTGAAATTGCCCCCAAAGTTAAGCAACTGTACGTATTTCAACGTACTGCAGCTTGGATTATTCCACGCGATGAACGTAGTTATTCAAGTCTGGAAAAAAAGCTGTTTAATAAATTTGATTGGTTTAGAAAGTTGCATCGTGCACGTCTGTATTGGTCAAATGAATCACGTGTAGTTCCTATTGTTAAACCGACCGTGATGAAATACACCCAAAAACTCGCGGAAGCCTATATCAAATATCAGGTGAAAGATAAAAAGCTGGCTCAAAAACTCACTCCAAATTACATTATGGGTTGCAAACGAATCTTAGTGTCCAACAAGTACTATCCAACCTTTAATCGACGCAATGTCGAACTCGTTAGCGATGGCATTCAAGAGTTGACGACTGACAGCATCATTACTCAAGATGGCAAAGAACGTAAAATTGATTGCCTGATTTATGGCACAGGCTTTATCACCGACCCACGTATTTATTTAAAGTCCTTTAAATGCACTGGAGAAAATGGTCTCGATTTACGAGAGGCTTGGCATGATGGTGCGGAAAGCTTTTATGGCATGTGTACCAAACATTTTCCGAATTTTTTCCAACTTTTAGGACCCAATACCGTTCTGGCCCACAACTCGGTTATCTTTATGATTGAGTCACAAATCAATTACATCTTGCAAATGATTCAGCTGGTCAAGCACACCCATAGCCATGCCATTGTAGTGAAAGACCAAGTACAAGATCAATTCAATGCAGAGGTACAAAACCTGCTGAATGGAACGGTATGGCAATCTGGCTGTGTAAGCTGGTATCAGCAAGATGGCGGCAAGAACTTTGCCCTGTGGCCCACCTATACATGGAAATATTGGCTAAAAACCAAAAAACTTAATCCCGCAGATTACCGCTTGCTAAATAAAACTCCTGAAAGTCGTGCAGCCTAAATACTTAATGCTCATAATAAGCAGGTGTCTTTTCACCTGCCGACTTTTTGTATGCAATCGCTTTGGTTGATTATCCAGCTTCTTCTCTGTTTATTCCTTGGGTTCGTTCTTGCACGTAAACTTCCTCGGTGGCTAGAAAATTTAGCCTTTAAAGTTCTACCCTATTTTACTTACATACTGCTGATTGCCATCGCAATTGAATTCTCTCAAACACTACACAGCATAAGCAGTCCGCTGCAAATTTTATCTCATGCACTGACCCTCTCGATTGCAACATCAGTTGGTGCTTTTCTCTGCTGTTATATCCTGTTTAAAAGTATTGGCTATCAACCAACGCAAGGTAAAGTATCTGCAGAGTTATTGGTTAAATCACTGCTCAACATTAGTTATGCCTTTATTGCACTCGCATTCGGGTATGGACTTGCTGAACTATTTAATCATTTTGAATATAGCCTGCATATGAGTACATGGAATCTACTGCTGATTTTCATGTTCTTGATTGGTTTGGATTTAGCATATTCTCCACTCGACCGTTCATGGCTGAACTGGAAAATCATGCTTGTACCGATCGGCTGTATTGTCGGTTCATTAGCCGGTGCATTTTTTACCGCAGCAATTGTGAAAGACATTAGTCTCAAAGACCTGATTATGCTGTCTCAAGGTTATGGTTTTTATTCTATGACAGGCATTGTGGTGACTGAACTTAAAAATGCCGAGCTTGGCAGCATTGCACTGATGAATGATTTATTCAGAGAAATCATTGCAATTCTTTTGATGTATAGCATTGGTTGGCGCTACCCTCGCTCTGCCATTTCATCCGCTGCCGCAACAGCAATGGATGTTACCCTACCTATGGTCAAACAAGCCTGTGGCAATGAGTTTATTCCACACGCAATGGTCAGTGGCTTTATTCTTTCTGTGCTTGCACCGATTATGGTGAGTGTACTTTGCAGCGATTTGATTTTTTATTTCCCCTTTCTCTAACTCTTACTTGTGCTTCGTTTAAAGCAGGGATAGAGAACTTGCGCAGGGATAGAGAACTTTATTTTCTTTCAAAGAATGGCATAAAGTCGTCTCCCTCTGGAAGATGATTTAGATGAGGGAAATAATATTTAGGCTTGTAATTTTAAAAATTCAAATCTATTCCCTTTACCAAATCCCCCACAACGTCAAGCACATCCAAAGCAATTTCAGCCACATCAAAACCTGAACTCCAGTCTGCTGAACTCGTTTGATTCTGCTGCTCTTCTTGCTGCACAAGCTGTTCTACAGGTTGAATCTCCTGCGAAGACTCATTTTTTGACGATAAAGCAAAATCATCAGGTTCGGTCATTGAATTGCTCTTTTGAAATTAACCTTGTTCTTAATGTATTAAAAAAGCCTTTCATCAGAAAGGCTTTTTATAGATATTCGACAAAATGCGAATCAGATTAAATGGTCGCCAAAATATCAAGCAAGGTTTGACTTGGATTTTGTGATTGAGTAATCGGACGACCAATCACCAAATGCGTTGAACCATCCAGTATGGCTTGCTTTGGTGTCACAATACGCTTTTGATCATCGGCATTAGAACCCGCCGGGCGAATACCCGGTGTCACTAAAGCGAAATCCTGACCTAATGTCTCACGGAGCATTTTTGCTTCTTGAGCTGAACAGACCACACCATCAAGACCACTGTCTTGAGTGAGCTTAGCAAGACGTTTTACTTGTTCAAATGGTTCAACATCCAAACCGATATCTTTTAAGTCCTCACGACCCATTGAAGTCAATACAGTCACAGCAATCAGTTGAGTGTTGTAGTTACCTGCTTTTAAGCGCTCCACACAAGTTTCCATCATCTTACGACCACCTGATGCGTGCACATTCACCATCCACACACCCAAATCAGCTGCTGCACATACGGCTTGCGCTGTCGTATTTGGAATATCATGGAATTTTAAATCCAAAAAAACCTCAAAACCTTTGTCGTGAAGTGCCTTAACCACACTTGGACCTTCATGGGTAAATAACTCTTTACCAACTTTTACCCGACATAAAGCAGGATCTAATTGCTCTGCAATGGTTAACGCGTCATATTGGCTTTTAGCATCCAGTGCAACAATGATACTCAAGAGAATTTACCTTCGGTCAGACAAAAAGAAAGCCCATTATAATGGGCTTTTATTTTCGTTGGTAATATCTAATACAGTTTTTTCATGCCTAGTATGAGCTGCAGCTTCAGCAGCAGCCATTTGGGCAGTCTGAATTTGCTCTTTCCGGAGATATTCAATGTCTTTACGCAGTCGTTTAATTTCCCAGTTATTTTGAAATACCCGAAAAATTTGTACACCCAGCAATAAACCCAACACCACACCCAAAGCTAAAGTAAGTAATAACAATAAGCCCAAACGCATAGCAGGAACTTGAGTAAATAGCAGATCTACGCTTAACTCAGTACCATTTTGTAAAACTAAAGCCAGTGAATAGCCAAACAGCACAATGAGCAAAGCTACCAATACGTAACGCATAAATACCCCTTTTGGAATTTATTATTGTGCAGAATCGTTTACTGCATCACGCAACGCCTTACCAGGTTTAAAGTGTGGAACTGCTTTTGCAGCCACTTCAACAGACTTTCCTGTTTTAGGATTACGCCCCACACGTGGATCACGGTGATGCAAAGCAAAACTGCCAAAACCACGAATTTCAATACGATTATCAGATGATAAAGCAGCTATCATTTGATCAATCATAATTTTAACAGCTTCTTCGACCAAAGGCTCTGCTAAGTGTGGATTTTTAAGGGAAATTCGCTCTATTAAGTCAGACTTATTCAACGCTTCCGTAGTCATCTGCGACCTCTTTAATTATCAAGCTACTTTGTAGATGATCCGATAATAACGTGTTTAAATACAAAACGGTAGCGCAATAAGTTAATACTACGCTACCGTTTACAGTATTTGTGTAAAAAGTATTAGTTAATTTACATTAACAATACATTTTAACGCCTACTTAGTTACCCATTTGAGCTTTGATCAAATCACCAATAGTCTTAGGACCATTTTCTGTAGAAGTTGTTGCTGTTTTCAAGTTAGCAACTGCTTCTTTCTCTTCAGCTTCGTCTTTCGCTTTAATAGACAAGTTGATAGAGCGTGATTTGCGGTCTACGTTGATGATTTTAGCTTCAACTTCTTGACCAACTTCAAGGAACTTAGTTGCATCTTCAACGCGATCGCGGTTGATTTCAGAAGCTTTAAGAGACGCTTCAACTTCGTCAGCTAACTTAACAGTTGCGCCTTTAGCGTCAACAGCAGTCACAGTACCTTTAACCAAAGCACCGCGCTCGTTAGTTGCCAAGAAATCATTGAACGGATCGTTGTTCATTTGTTTGATACCAAGGCTGATACGGTTGCCTTCAGCATCTACAGACAAGATAACCGCTTCAACAGTGTCACCTTTCTTGTAACGACGGATAGCTTCTTCGCCTTGTTCGTTCCAAGAAATGTCAGATAAATGAACTAGACCATCGATACCGCCTGGTAAACCGATGAAGATACCGAAGTCAGTGATAGATTTGATCGTACCAGAAACTTTTTCGCCTTTGTCGTGGTCTTTAGCAAACTCTTCCCATGGGTTAGCACGAGTTTGTTTGATACCAAGAGAAATACGACGACGTTCTTCATCAACTTCAAGAACCATAACATCAACTTCGTCACCAATCTGAACAACTTTAGATGGGTGGATGTTTTTGTTAGTGTGATCCATTTCTGAAACGTGTACTAAACCTTCAACGCCTTCAGCGATTTCAGCGAAACAACCGTAATCAGTAAGGTTAGTTACGCGAGCTTTAACGATTGAACCTTTAGGGTAACGGTTCATGATCGCTAACCATGGATCTTCGCCTAATTGTTTAAGGCCTAAAGATACGCGGTTACGTTCACGGTCAAATTTAAGTACTTTAACAGTAACTTCTTGACCAACTTCAACAACTTCTGAAGGATGCTTGATGCGTTTCCAAGCCATGTCAGTGATGTGAAGAAGACCATCGATACCGCCAAGGTCAACGAATGCGCCGTAATCAGTAAGGTTCTTGATAGTACCTGTAACTGTTTGACCTTCTTCAAGCTGAGCAAGAAGAGCTTCACGGTCAGCTGAAGATTCAGCTTCCATAACAGCACGACGTGAAACAACAACGTTGTTACGTTTAGCGTCAAGTTTGATTACTTTGAATTCTAACTCTTTACCTTCTAAGTGAGTAGTATCACGAATAGGACGAGTATCAACTAAAGAACCTGGAAGGAACGCACGAACTGGACCGATGTCAACAGTGAAACCGCCTTTAACCTTACCAGAGATAACACCAGTAACGATTTCGCCGTCTTCAAAGATTTTTTCAAGTTTAGTCCAAGTTTCAGCGCGTTTTGCTTTTTCGCGTGAAAGAACTGTTTGACCCATACCGTTGTCAAGAGCTTCAACAACAACATCAACAGTATCACCAACTTGAACTTCAAGTTCACGTTGGTCGTTTAAGAATTCAGCGCGGTCAACAATACCTTCTGATTTAAGGCCAGTGTCAACTGTTACCCAGTCAGAGTCGATGCTTACGACAACGCCTTGGATGACAGCACCCTTTTCAACGTTGAGGTTTAATTCGCTTTCTTCAAAGAGGGCTGCAAAAGATTCGGTCATGATATACCTGATAAAGTTCAGCGGTCTTGGATCAGACAAGGCCGGTTTAATAAAGCTTCCACATAGTCCGTAATAAACTGATCTAGCTATGCTTTGGCTGAAAATTCGTTAATTGGCTAATTGCTTTTCGACAAAATTGGTCATCAACTGGAATACTTCATCAATGCCCAATTCTGAACTATCAATGATATATGCATCTGCTGCCGGCTTGAGTGGAGCGACTGTGCGCTCCATGTCTCGTTTGTCTCGAGCTTGTATATTAGCTAAAATGTCGCTTATTTTAACATCTAGCCCCATACCCTGCAACTGCTTTACACGTCGCGCCGCTCGGGATTCAGCCGAAGCAGTCAGGTAAATCTTGGCTTGAGCCTCTGGAAAAATAGAAGTGGCCATATCACGACCATCTGCAACCAAACCCGGTTCTTGCGCAAAAGCACGTTGACGCTCTAATAACGCGGCTCTAAGTTCAGGAATTGCAGCAACTTTTGAAGCAAACTCACCCACACGTTCAGTACGAATCGTTTGGCTCACATCTTCACCGTCCAGTTGGATCTGAGTTCCGGCTTCAGTTGTAACAAATTTTATGTCTAAATTTGTTGCAATTTTAATGCATTGATCAAGTGCTGAATCAAGACAATCCAGCAAGTTTTTTTGATGTAATGACAGCCCCAGCAAACGATATAAAGCACCCGAATCCAGTAAATGAAAGTGATAGTGCGCTGCCAGCTTAGCCGCAAGTGTGCCCTTTCCAGAACCACTTGGACCATCGATAGTAATAATTTGAACTGTCATTAATTTTCCACTTTACCCTATACAGTTTTAGCTAATTTCGAAAAACCTAGTTTAATCGCAGATTTAAGCTGTGCAAGGATTAATTTGCTTACAAAAGGTGCTCGCGCCTGCAATTCAATTGTGTAGGTCACTAAAGTTTTGTCAGCATCTTTTTCCTCAAACTCAATAATTCCTAAATGATGTTTCACCAAAGGATTTTTAATAATTTGATATTCGATGCGCTCATTAGGTTCCAGCAAAGTAATTTGTTCTTGCAGCGGTTTCATGGGGCCAAAACCCATACGGCGTACTGAACCAACACCATCTGGACGTTCAGGATCTGCAGAGTCTTTAATTCGCTCTACCTGAATCGGTGCAAAGGCAATATTATAAGTTGAGTGTTTTGATAACAAATCAAAAACCTGATCGATGGGTGCGTTAAATTCTTTTTTTACCTGAATGGAATTCATGACTTATCCTAAATTTTAATTGACAATACTTATTGTCATTTTATTTTACATGATTTGAATTAATGCTTCTGATCATTTAAAGACTTTTCTTGTAATCTCTGTAGCCGTTTTTGCTCACGCCGCATCTTAAAAAAATCACTCAGCTGCTTGGAACATTGTTCATTTAAACATCCAGCTTCAAAATCAAACTGATGATTATAATAACCTGTTTCGAATAACTTGCGCGCACTGATCAAAGAGCCTGCTTTGGGTTCGGTTGCACCAAACACCACTTTAGATACACGCGCATGAATTAAAGCCCCGACACACATGGTACAAGGCTCCAAAGTTACATAAAGAACCGAATCTTCAGGAAGGCGGTAATTATTCAAATTTGCACAGGCCTGACGCAATGCTTGAATTTCTGCATGTGCGGTCGGATCATTCAAAGAAATTGGCGCATTATATCCTACGCCAATAATTTGATTTTGACTGACAATAATCGCACCGACCGGAATTTCTTGTTTCGATGCTGCAATGGCAGCTTGCTCATAAGCAAACTGCATCCAGTATTCATCTTTCAATTGTGTTGCATCAGTCATTCTTAACCGATCACACCATAATGTTTCAACAGACTATTCCAACTTTCATTTTTGGTCACAGGTGGACAATCTGATAAAATTGCTTTCAACGAGAAATCCGCACCTTTAATCCACTCTGGAGATAAATCTTTATCCACCAAACGCGCTCGAACACCTTCTACAAAATCTGAATGACGAATCTTCCAGTCTGAAATTTGAGTTTCAAGCTCAAACACTTCATTCCAAGAATGAACCTGCTTGCCCCATTGCCACAATAACCAAGTTAAAGCAGCGGTTGTAGGCGAACCTTTTTGCAAGTTTTCACTCGCCTGACGTAGCCAGTCACTACGCGCATCACTCAAACCAATAATCGATTCATAGTCGTGCTCAAAGTTCACACCACGGCAAACACTGTGAATCACATCTAATGAGTTTTGCAGCGGACCAGGACCTACAGGGCGGTGCATCCCATTCAGTGTGTCATCAATGGCACGAAAATCACCGGCTGGATAATGCCCCCAATCTATATTGATGACTTTTTCCAGCACATTATCCCGCTGTGCATCACAAATATGCGTCGCCCAACCAATACCATAGGCACCTGCTGCCGTCATGATGGAACCGGTTAAGCCTGTAAACAAGCCTATAGCCCCACGATCAGCCAAGAAACGGGTTGCCCCGACATCTGGATATAAACCGATGTTAATTTCAGGCATCGCCAAACGTGAATAAGGTGTGACCAGTCGGAAAGGTGCAGCCATAAACAAGCCAAGCCCCCCACCCATCACATAACCTTCCCCCCAAACCAGTACTGGCTTGGCATAGTTATGCAGCAACAAATCTAATGCATATTCTTGTTCAAAGAATTTATTTGCCGTTTCTACTTCATCATTAATCACTAATTGACGAAGTTTACGGACATCCCCACCCGCACAAAATGCTTTTGGTGTGGTGGAATCTAGCCAAACGGCTTTCACAGCATCATCGTGCTGAAAATCCTGGAACACTTCTAAAAGTGCAGTGACGATGGATTCATCTAAAGCATGCAGAGATTTCGGACGGTTCAGGCGAACAATGCGCCAGCCATTTCCAGCTTCTTCTACAATAAGATCGGGATGATAATTTTTTAATTCAGGAGATTGTGTCATGCGTCCAGCTGCCAATTTATCGGCTCAATGCCATTTTGTTTCAGGTAATTATTTGCTTTAGAAAATACTTTACAACCAAAAAAACCACCACGGTTTGCTGCCAGTGGTGAAGGATGTGCAGCTTTTAAAATCAGGTGTTTATTCGGATCAATCCGTTGACCTTTGCGCTGTGCATATGCTCCCCAAAGGATAAAAACAATATGCTCACACTGCTCATTTAATACATCAATAATATGATCGGTAAAATCTTCCCAACCCTGTTTTTGATGAGAGGTTGGCTGCCCTGCTTCAACAGTTAATACTGCATTCAGCAATAACACGCCTTGTTCTGCCCAACGTGTCAAATCGCCATGTTTCGGAACAGGAATACCCAGATCGGCATTCAACTCATGGAAAATATTACGTAAAGATGGTGGTAATGCAAGTCCCTTTTGCACAGAAAAGCTTAATCCATGGGCTTGATTGGGGCCATGATAAGGATCTTGCCCTAAAATAACGACTTTCACATGGTTTAATGGGGTTTTATTTAATGCATTAAAAATCAGTGAACTTGGGGGATAGATCACTTTATCTGCATTTTTTTCAGCAATCAGAAACTGCCTTAACTCATCCATTTTTGGGCTAAGCAAAAAATCACTCAAAGCACCTTTCCAACTCGCATCCAACTGGATTTTATCTAGTTGAGCTTGCTGTTGTTCCGTTAAAGACATAATTGCTTCCTAATCCTTTTTTGAAAACCTAGTATGTGACTCAATGACCCTTAAATCTGTACCTGTAGATCAACACTCGGGTTTTGGAATTTAATTCCTTGTTGTAATTTTTCGTACATATCAGGGTCTGTCCATTCAGCTTGAACTTGTTCAGAGAACACAATTTGTTCAAGACTCAGCACACCCATTTGCGTATTTTCAATATCTTCTACAAAGCTTTGCGCATAGCCGGTATCTGTTTCATGCACAATCACCGAGTAAACCTCTACATCACCTTCCCCATTCTGGGTTTCGGTTGACGCAAGCACCTGTTGAGCCAAGTAGAAGAAAATACGTGAAAACTGTTCCGCTGAAGGAGAAACGGGCAAAGACACCCAACGGGCGCTAAACTTTTTGCAGGCTTCAATATATTCAGCATCATCATGCTGCCAAAAACAGATGGCATGATCAAAACTGTCAAAAATATCCTTGATTACGCCCTTCAGCAATCCGAAGTCATACACCATTTGACCATGATCTAGCTTCGAAGCTTTAAGCAATAATTCAACTTTATAACTATGGCCATGAATCGAACGCTTACAGCGATCCGATGTGCAGTTTCGCACAATATGAGCATTTTCAAACTTAAATAACTTACGAATTAACATGTGTGGTGATGCAATCAAAAATATGTGAATTAAATTGGATTATAAAGCAAAAGTGAAAGTCTGGGCATTAATTTTACTGTTCAAAGCAATTGGTAAAACATATGCGACTTAACCAAGATCATGAGATGGATTATATTTCAGCGTGTTGGTTTATATGATTAAAATGGCGCCATACTGCGATATGCCACATACACGGTTTTATCTTTACGCACCAAATCACTACTAAACTGACGTTTACGCTCACTTAGCAACACTTCAATTTTGGCTTTGAAATAACTGGATTGCACCCCCAGCAAATCATTCACTTCATTGCGGACATCAGGATTGACCTGGGTAAAAGGCTCAATGGTCCAAAAATCATTAATATTTGAAAAATACTCTAGATTGGCCTGACGTTGCTGCAAGATGTCCTGAACTGCATTGACATCCAATTTGGGATCGAGACTCGCAAGCAACATTGCGGGTGCTGTATTGACATTAACTTTACTGTCTGATGTAGGCGCGGCACTGACATAATCTGCAATTTTCAGATATTTTTGACCTTCAAAGCCACGCACCAATTTAAGCTCTTCAACGCTATGAAATTTACTGTTTGGCGCTAAATAACCGTGTGGCAAACCTTGATAGTAGCTGGCCTCTGCTCCCATCGCACCAATAGTCTCATCATCCGCATCTTGCCAATCAATCACGGCTTCACTCAGCTTTTCCGGCAAACCGACCCGCACTAACAGCTTTTCAAACCAGATTTTTGCTTGAGGATTCGGTGTGCCATCAGTATTGAGCAAACTATTTAAATTAAATTTTCCGGATTCATCCTGCAAAGTTCCCGAAACAAAGCCATCTTCCACCGGAAAAGCCGGCATCGGTTTGGCCCAATTTTCTTGCAGATGATCAATATCACCTGCATTTTCCGCATCATCCACCAAAAGCTCTGAAAAAAAGGCTTCTGCGCTTTTGGCATACAGCAACGATTGATTTTGACGCATTAAATATGCAGTATTTTCAGCAGTATTGGCCTGACGTTTGGCAATCGTCGCAGCAAGAATTGTTGCTAATGCGACCATCACCAAGATCGTAATTAAGGCAATACCCTGTTGCTGCTTCATGCTCAATCTCTTTAGATGTGGTTATGTTGGATTATTGGAATTATTATTTTGATTACTGTTCTGCGGCTTTAAATAGTCCGTATTCAACAGACTAAAAATCCATTCATAAGCAACATTTTTCACCATTAATTTAATTTTAATGCCTTTTGGTAATATCTGTTTTTGCGTGGCATCATTTAAATCCACTTGTTCCTCTGGCCATGAAGTCGACTCATTCGGATTCAGCACCACAATTTCAAACTGATCCACATCATTTAACAATACACTGGATTCAGGCTGATCGCGTCCGCTACTATTTAAATTACGATATTTCAAACGATAGAGTTTTTTTTCATCTGCACGATATTGGTATTCAACACGCTCATCCGGTGAAATACCCTGCTGCAAAGGATCAGTTACACCCGTTTTACTAAAATTAAAGCGGCCGTTTTGCAAAATCAAAGCAGGCTGAATATCGTTATTCATATTGGCATTGAGTGGCACGGCTTGAACGGTATCACGCAGAATTTGTTGATAGGCTTCTTGCAACTGTCCTAAATTCACTTCATGTTCAGTATTGCGCTCTTTGACTTTGATAAGATAATCAAAAACTTTCCAACCCAGTGCCGAAAGTACCGCAAATATGGCAATTGCGACCAATAATTCAACCAAGGTAAAGCCTGAGCGATGCCGGGAGTGTGGAGTTTGATTTTTTTTATTTTTCGGTTGCATCAAACTTTGGCCTTATAGTTAAAGAAAACTAGATTGGTAATACCGGATTCCACTTTACCGGATTCAGCATTAAACAAGCTGACTTGCACTTCTATACGCTGCACATTCGGACTAATCGTGGATTGTACAGATTTATCAATTTGCCAGCTTTCACCTTGCTGGGTAATCTGTTTGGACTGTGTGCCTTGCAGCCATTCTTGATTAATTTCCATCACGGCAACTTCATTTAAAGCCACGAATTGCGCTTTGGTGCGTAAAATTGCGTTTGATGTCGCTTGGGTATATTGCATCGCCACTTTGGTAAAAGCGATTGCAGCAGTTGCAAAAATGGCTAAAGCCACCATCACTTCCAATAACGTAAAACCTGAGCGAGGATAAACGAAACAACGTTTCGTCCGAGCGCAAGAGGAAGAACCATGTTCTGAGTACACACGATTAATTCGAGTAACACTCGAACATGCCGTAAGTCCTAAAGCTGTGCTTGAGGAGCAGCGATGAGTGAAACGCTGTTTCACCGCTGCGCAAGACCAAGCGCTCCACCTTAAGCACCTAGCTTTCATTGATTTTACCTAAATGATCAATCTCGATTTCTTCACCAATCGGACGTTGCTCGAAATAAAACTGAATCCGTACCGGTTTCGCGTCACCATTGCCTAGCCAAAGCAATTTCGGTGCATTTGCACTCAACAAATCATCGTTATTGGCATTTTCATAGGCATGGTCGAGTGATTGCACACTAAAGGAAACATGTTCGGGTAAAGCCCGTTTTTCAAATTCTGAATAGTCTTGCCATTTCTTATTTTCATTCATGACTGAATTTTGTGCAGCTTGAAGCGATGGAATCAAATATTCAACGACACCATAACGAAATGGCGATACATCTGTTGCGGTTTGAACATCCAGAGCAAAAATGCGTGCCTGATCATTCGCTTCTCGGCTCATCCTGCGCAAATCCATAATAAACACTTCACGTGCCTGCATGGCTTTACGCTGATCAACGCCATTGATATTGGTTAAAATTAAAGATGCCATGATTGCCATAATCACAATAACCACCATCAACTCTATTAAGGTAAAACCGCGAATTGATGATCCTGTGTGCTTCATGGCATCCCTTTAGGCAAATTGTTCCGTAGCGCGGATTTGTTTTGGCATTGCCAGGGCCTGATCAATATAAGCGACACGCAGTGTATCGCGTGAACCCAAATAACGCTGATAAAAACTAGAATTCAGGATGGCTGCTGCACCGTGAGTTAAAGCCCAGATTGAAGCCAAATAATCACGTACCGACATGCGACTTTGAATGCTTTCCAAATAGCTTTCAGTCATACGGAAAATAATCCGTAAGCGCTGCTTTCTCACCTGATACAGCTCACTGAACAAATGATGAATGCCTACACCTGTGGTAGAAAGACGTTCTTCAATTTGATGGAACAGCACGGTACGTTCCGGATGGTGTAAATGATGCAGCATAAAGAAAGCCAGATGTTCTGGAAAAGCTTTCTCCTCATCCTTAATCATCTCCAGCAACATCTTCTCATTACGGATAATGAGCAGCATGTAGAGTTCATCTTTACTTTGGAAATGTTTATATAGAGTCCCTTTCGCTAGATCGAGTTCTGCTGCCAACGCATCAAGCGTCATCCCTGATTCGCCATTTTCTAATAACAGTTGCTCTGCAACCTGAAAAATTAACGCTTCTCTTGCTCGAAACTGAGCCTGACGATCCATCTTCACCCTGTAACTCTCTTATGCGCTTGTATCAATTCGAATTATCTACTTTAAATTGAGGAAGTTTTCAAAGTTTTGCATGGTAATGAAAGCAATTTCCTCAACTGACTTATCATATACATCACTTAAGGCTTTGGCTACATAGGGAACGTATTTTGGTTCATTAGACTTTCCTCTATAAGGCATCGGTGCCAAATAAGGGCTATCCGTCTCAATCAGTACGCGATCAAGTGGAACCTGTTTAGCCACATCACGTAAATCTTGTGCATTTTTAAAAGACACAATGCCGGAAAATGACACGTAATAACCGCAATCCAGCACAGCTTTGGCAGTTTCCCAGTCTTCGGTAAAACAGTGCAAAATGCCATGGGTCGACTTTTCAGCACGAATGATATCCACCGTATCATGCTTGGCTGAGCGGGTATGCACCACTACCGGCTTTTTTACTGCCTGAGAGGCATGAATATGACGGGCAAAACATTGTTTTTGTTCAGCAATAAAATCGGTACTATGAAAATAATCCAAACCTGTTTCACCAATCGCCCAAACTTTTTCAGGCTGCGCCAGTTCAATCAAATAATCTGTGGTGGCGCGCGCCATGGTCGCCGGATCTTCACAGGGATGAACCCCAACACTGTACCCAACATCAGCATGACGTGCGGCAATTTTAGCAAGCTCGATATGGTCATCCAGATCCACCGAGATACTCATGAATTTGGATACACCCGCTTCACGCGCCTGTGCTAATGCCAGATCTAGATTCCCATCATAAGGCGTTAAATCCAGCAAGGTTAAATGGCAGTGAGTATCTACAAACACGGTGAGATCCTAAATCGGTTAAACAGCTACATAGTGTAACTAGTTCGACCCTCAGACTTAATACCTACAAGCAACTTTTCGGCTTCTGATTTGTAATAAACGCCTTTTTCCCCCGTCAACTGCATACCAAAGCCTTGTAATTTGATGCCATTTTGTTTTTGAGAAATCCAGATGACTTTACCTGTCAAAGGAATTTTTTGTGATTGCTCAGGCAAAGTTGCCAGTACAAAGACTTCTTCACCGATTTTTACCGGCTGTTTGGTTGGAACAAATAATCCGCCACCCACAACATAAGGCATATAGCTGGCATACAAAGTGTCTTTATCCGGGATATTGGCCTGAATAATACCGCCCATACGTGGTTGCATCATCTTCCCCTTTAAATATTTAAATGTTCATTAGTTTTATACACAATTGATCAAGCACCAAATTGCTTTGTACATTCTGCTCGATAAACTGTTTGGATTGTTGCAAGTCGGAATAAATCGTAAATAAAAATTCCAATGTATATTTTTCTGATAGCCCACTCAAATCCAAATCCGGATTTTTAACTTGCTGATTGAGCTTGACACAAATTAAATCGGACAACAAGTATTCAAACATTTGCGCAAAATCACTAAAACTTAAGGCTTTGTTCCACTTGGTCGCAATTGCCATCGGCATATTCTTTTGTGTCACTAATTTTTGCCAGTCATTTAGAAATTCCTGTCGCTTATTCAACCATTCAGCTTGCGCTAATTGCATGGCCTGCAAAGGCATTTGATTGGACAGGTTCAGCAACAGTTGTTTTTGGGTTTGATCTAAATCGGGTAACTGCTGAGATAAATACTCGCCTGCTTGAACTTCAGAGATACGATCCAGAGCAAAATGCTGCAAACGGCTGCGAATAGTTGCAGGAAGTTTTAGATAATGATCGGCCAATAAAATAATGACCACACGATCACCCGGTTCTTCAAGGGTTTTCAGTAAGGCATTGGCAGAAGCCATATTTAAAGCTTCTGCCGGCTCAATCACAATCACCCGCCAGCCATCTACCGTTTGTTGCACAAAGGGCAATAAGTCACGAATTTTTTCGATCTTGATTTTCGCATTTTGCTTTTTATTGTCTTCATCCGTGCTGATATACACATAGTTCGGATGGGTATCCGATTTTAACCACAAACAACTGCCACATTCACCGCAAGGTGCATTGTTGGCATGACGATTGGCACATAAAACCCAAGCCAAAAAATATTGCGCAAACGCTTCCTTGCCACAGCCTTTTTTGCCATAAAAAAGCAAGCCATGCCCAAGTTTGGGGAAACGCCCTGTTAGCGTATCCCAAACGGTCTGTTGCCATGGATAAACTTGTGCGACCACATCATTTTGCATTGAATTAAAGCCCAACCTTATCCCAAATTTTACTCAAAGCAGGAAACATCCATTTCATTGAGACGATCTAAATCCGCTTGCGTATCAACGCCTGGTGGCAAGTTGGCTTCAGCAACAGCAATCGCAATACGATGCCCATTTTCAAGCACACGCAATTGTTCAAGGCTTTCCAGTTGTTCCAGCACACCCATATCCCAAGACACATATTCTTGAAGCAAATTCACACGGTACGCATATAAACCCAGGTGACGGTATGCCTGAGAGTGTAATTCTTGAACTTCCTGTTTAGCACCATCACGATCATAAGGAATGGTCGCACGGCTAAAATACAAGGCCTGGTTGTATTTAGACATCACCACTTTCACGATACTGTCACGATGAAACTCGTCCAGGCTGTGAATTGGCTCACACAAGGTCGACATTGAAGATTCAGGCTGTGATTCTAATAGTTGTGCTACCTGTTGCACCAGTTGAGCAGGAAGCAAAGGTTCATCGCCTTGTACATTGACAATAATATCTTCACTTGCCCAACCTTTAATCCGGGCAACTTCGCTTAAGCGATCTGTGCCTGATGGATGATCTGCACTTGTAATGACAACATCTACACCTTCTGCGCGGCAAACTTCAGCAATACGCTTATCATCGGTTGCAACACATAAATCGTCAAAACCCGCAACTTTTTTTGCCTGATCCACCACCCGTAAAATCATGGGGCGGCCATGAATTTCCAGTAATGGCTTACCTGGTAAACGTGAACTTGCAAAACGTGCGGGAATAACAATATGTTTCATAAACGATGAACCTTAAGAAATTTGAATACCGAGTTGCTGCAATTGCTGATGCAAGACTTCATAACAGCCAGGCGAAAGTACAGCCTCAACAGGCACTACCCAAATTTCACGTTTGAAATCTGGATTTTGCTTTAATAACGGCAGCAGTTTCACTGCATCTTTTTCGGTGGTAATAATGGGATTCCCATCTTCAAATTGAAGATCGGTGATTTCATAATCATAATGATCGGGAAATTCATGACCCTGAAACTCATGAATCCCCATAGAATCTAAAGTTTGATAAAAGCGCTGCGGAAAACCAATGCCGACCACTGCATAAAAATTGTCAGCTGGATTAAATGGCGTGTCATCTACAGCATTGAGTAAATATGGTGTAGCCACTTGCAAATGCATATTTAAAGCAGAGCGAGGCTCTGCGGCATGCTCAATAACCGTGCCTTTATTTAAACGGCTGGGAGGCTCACGTAAATACCCTTCAGGCAATAACTTCTGATTACCTAAACCACGATTTTGATCCAGCACAATCCATTCAATTTGACGTTGTAAAGCCATGTGCTGCAAACCATCATCACTAATAATTAAGTCCAATTCATGCTTGGATAATAAATATTCAATACTGCGCTGACGATTGGAACCGACAACCATTGGAACCCCGGTGGATTGAACAATCAAACAGGGCTCATCGCCAACGATGTCCGGTACAGATTCTAGATCGACATAAGCGGGAAAAGGACCTTTCCCGCCATAGCCTCGACTAATTACCCCCACCCGAACATTTTGAGAGTGGAGATAATTCACCAGCTGGATCAGCAGTGGCGTTTTACCACTCCCACCCACCGTGATATTACCAATCACCATCACCGGGACCGGGGCTTGATAGCTTGATTTAATGCCCGTCTGGTAGAGCTTTTTATTCAATAAAAAACCGGCACGATAAATCCATGTCAAAGGTCGAAGCACAATTAACCACTTGGCTTGGCTATTCCAAGCATCCTGAATCAATTGTGCCATTGACATAAATCAATTTTCCTCGAAATTACGCTGATGCAACTGGTAATAAGCACCATGCTTAGCAATCAGTTCCGCATGTGTACCTTGCTCAACAATTGTACCTTTATCCATCACCACAATACGATCTGCATTTTCAATGGTCGATAAACGATGTGCAATCACGATGGTTGTACGATCTTGCATGGCTGCATCAAAAGCCCGTTGAATAAAGTATTCCGATTCATTATCCAGTGCACTGGTGGCTTCATCAAGAATCAAAATCGGCGCATTTTTCAAAATCGCACGGGCAATAGCAATACGCTGACGTTGACCACCTGACAGATTCAAGCCCTGTGCACCTAATGGCGTATTGTAGCCTTGCGGCAAAGCCATAATAAAGTCATGCGCATAAGCCGCTTTTGCTGCTGCAATAATATCTTCATCAGATGCACCTTCAAGCTGACCATAGGCAATATTTTCACGCACAGTCCGGTTAAACAGCACCACTTGCTGATTCACCATCGCAATCTGGGTTCGCAAGGTATTGATATCCAGCGCTTGAATATCATGCTGGTCCAAATAAATATGACCCGAGCTGGCTTCTTGAAAACGCACCAATAGATTTACTAAAGATGTTTTACCCGCGCCTGAACGCCCCACCAGCGCGACCGTTTCACCCGCTTTGACATCCAAGTTAAAATCATGAATGGCTTGATGACCATCGGAATAAATTAAATTCACGTTTTGGAATTGAATATTACCTTTAAGTACCGGCGTTAAAGTTCCTGTATTTTGCTCTGCAGGTAAATCGAGTAATTCAAAAACTGAATGGGCTGCCGCCATACCGCGTTGTAATTTTTCATTCACATCGGTTAAAGCTTTAATTGGCTTGCTTAGCATCCCTGCTGCTGTGATGTAAGCAACGAACTCACCGGCACTGGTATCACGCAAAATTTCTGGTCGTAATGCAATCCAGATAATAAGCCCCATTGCAATCGACATAATAAATTGCACAACAGGGCTATTCAGCTGCTGCACCACCACCATTTTCAAACCACGTCTTAAGTTCTCAAGCGAGTGATCTTTAAAACGGGTTTGCTCATACGCTTGACCACCAAAACCCTTGACCACTAAATTGCCATTTACCGTTTCTTGCACCACATGGTTAACATCACCCATGGTGTCCTGAACTTGCAAAGATAATTTACGCATTCGTTTTGATGCTTGACGAACCAGAAAACCCATCAAAGGTGCAAAAATCAGAATGATCAGGGTTAGTCGCCAATTGCTATATAACAAGTAGCCGAGCAATCCAATGGTAATCAAACCTTGTTGCACAATGGTTTTGAGGGATTCTGATGAAGCAGCGGTTAACTGCTCCACATTGTACATAATTTTAGCGGTGATATGACCGCTGGTATTGTCCAGATAATACTGCGATGGAAGCGTTAACAGTTTTGAAAAGACTTCCTGACGAATATTAAAGACCAAATTCCGGGAGATCACTGCCGTGAAATAGCCCCCGATAAAAGAACCTACTCCACGGAAAAACATCAGTAGAATGACCAAAAAGGGAAATATAGAAGTAAAGCCTTGGTCTCTATGCTGGATTGCAGTAATGATTTTTTCTAGCAGCTTTGCAATAGATACTTCTGTAGCAGCACTAATTGAAAAACCGATAAAAACCAATATCGCCACACCCCAAAAAGGCTTTAAATAGCCTAAAAGACGTAGATAGACTTTAAAATCTTGCTTCACTAATAACCTCTAGACGGAACTTTAGTACTAATATTGATATTAACAAAACCCAGTTGACCTGCAACATCCATCACCCGAATCACATCCTGATGCGTGGCTTTGGCATCCGCCGCAATCACAAACATTAAATCACGGCGATCATTAGAAATCTGTTTAATTGCAGTATTTAAATCTGCCACATCTTTACTTGCAAGCGATTGTCCGTTAATTGAATAATGCCCGGAAGCATCCACAACCACTTCAACTTTATGCTCATATTGCTTAGGCGGAACACCTTGCGCATCTGGCAAGGTCAAATTCATGCGACTAAACTGGTTAAATGTGGTGGATAACAGTAAAAAAACCAGGATAAACAGCAAGCAGTCGATCATGGGGGTTAAGTTAATATGAATATCTTCAACTTGTGTACGTTTGAATTTCATTTTCCACCCTAACCTGCTTTTCTCATATCTTGTTCTTCATCTGTAGAATTTTGATAGAAAAGTGCTGCGTGGAATAAGGTCGATTGTTGCTCAAGTTCAGCAACATATTCTTGT
The DNA here is from genome assembly GCF_052712855.1 of Acinetobacter sp. F16. Classification (NCBI taxonomy): domain Bacteria; kingdom Pseudomonadati; phylum Pseudomonadota; class Gammaproteobacteria; order Moraxellales; family Moraxellaceae; genus Acinetobacter; species Acinetobacter sp. F16. Next base: position 75,893 of record NZ_JBRATK010000001.1, on the reverse strand, counting down.
ACCAAACGCTGAAAATAACGGTAGGCAAACAATGCAGGAATGGCAATAAACATTCCTGCTGCAGTCGTAATCAAGGCTTTTGAAATGCCGGGAATCATCAAGGTTGGATTGCTGTTAGTGCCTAGATCAACCACCAAAAATGATTCAATAATACCCAGAACGGTACCCAACAAACCTAATAATGGTGCCACGGCACTGAGTGTACCCAAGAAATTAATATTTTTTTCCAAATAGCCAATTTCTTGAGAAGCAGTGCTTTCCATCTGTGCGCGGGCATACTGCTCATTTTTATTTTTACTTTGATAACCTGCAGTAAAGATGCGCCCCAAGGTACTACTTTGCAATACTTTATCTTGTTGCAATTGTTGCATGACAACATCGGCATTTTGACTTTGATTCAGTAACAATGCTTTGGGCAAAATCATTGATTTTTTTAATCGAATAAAGCGCTCAATGGTTATTGCTACTGTAAAAATCGAACATAAAACAAGAGGAAGCATCAGCCAGCCTCCTGCTTTGACTAATTCCCACATCTGTTTTTCCCCAATAAAACCAACAAAAAATTATTCTGCGAAACAAATATTCAAAATACCATCTAATTCATCAAGTGAATGATATTGAATGACAAGTTTTCCTTTACCTTGCTTATTATGATCAATTTTTACAGCTGCACTAAAACGCTCTGCTAGACGCTGCGTCAACTGCTGGATATCTGGTGCAACATCCACTTTGGCTTTTTCTTGTTTAGGCGTGTTTAAATCGCGGACCAGTTGCTCAGTTTGACGCACCGATAAACTTTTTTCAATCACATGCTCTGCAACTTTAAGCTGATCTTTGGCTTTTAAAGTCAAGATTGCACGCGCATGTCCCATATCCAGCAGACCTTGCTGCATGAAGTCCTTGACGGATTCAGCCAAAGTCAAAAGACGCAATAGATTACTGACTGTAGTACGTGCCTTGCCGACTGTATCGGCAATTTCCTGGTGGCTTAAACCAAATTCTTCATGAAAACGCTGTAATGCCATGGCTTGATCAATAGGATTCAAATCTTGACGTTGAATGTTTTCAATTAAGGCTAATGCAATGGCAACCTGATCGGTCAAATCACGTACAATCGCCGGAATTTCAGTTAAGCCTGCAAGCTGTGCAGCACGCCAGCGTCGCTCACCGGCAATAATTTCATAGGGAAATTTTTCATCATCGATTGGACGAATGACGATGGGCTGCATCACCCCATGTTTTTCAATCGAAGCGGCAAGTTCTTGAAGATCAGGTTCATGAATAAAACGACGCGGTTGATATTCGCCCCGTTTAAGCAAATGCACATCAATTTGTTTCAACTGCCCATGATCTAAACCTTGCGCTTCCATCTGTAATTTTTCTTTTTGGATTGAACCAAGCAAGGCATCCAAACCACGACCTTTAGCTAAACCGCGTTTTTTTGTGGTCATGCTTTAATTCCTTTTTTTACTTTACTTTTCTTTAACACTTCAGCCGCTAAATTTAAGTAAGCAACTGCGCCTTTTGAATTTTTCTCAAAATAGATAATGGGCAACCCATGCGCAGGCGCTTCAGCCAGACGTACATTACGCGGAATCACGGTGTCGTACAGCTTCTTGCCAAAGTATTGCTCAAGTTCTTCTGAAACATCACGTGTCAATGCATTGCGAGCATCATACATGGTGCGTAACACACCAACAATGTGCAAATCCGGATTGAGTGCTTGCTGAATACGATCAATGGTTTGGGTTAAATCCGCCAAGCCTTCCAGTGCATAGTATTCACATTGCATTGGAATCAGCACACTATCCACCGCTGCCAAAGCATTTACGGTAATCAGGCTTAAGCTGGGTGCACAGTCCACGATAATATAATCAAAAGAATGTTCTATTTCTTTTAATGCTTCACGCAGAATGAACTCGCGACCATCCTGTTCTGCAATCGCAAGCTCTACACCCGCCAAATCACGGTTAGCCCCTAAAACTTTATAACCAACTTCTGCTTTACTAATCGCTGTTTCAATCGGAACTTCACCCAATAAAACATCAGTTACCGAATACAGAAGATCATTTTTTTGGATACCAGAACCCATCGTGGCATTCCCTTGTGAATCCATATCCACAAGTAAAATGCGCTTTTTTAACACAGCTAACGATGCTGCCAAATTTACTGCGGTTGTGGTTTTGCCTACACCACCTTTTTGGTTCGCAATCGCAATAATTTGTGCCATGGTAACCCCAACCCTTCAAAAATAATTAAATACGTTTTAATAAAAGCAGATGACGCTGTTCATCCAGTCGCGGAACCTTTAATGCAATGATGTCACAGCTAAACTCTTGCTGAATGGCCGCTACTTCTTCTTCAGGAATGAGGCCTTTCATTGAAGCAATAATACTGTTTTCATGCATATAAGGTTTTGATGCAGCAACAAAGTCGGTTAATGATGCAAAGGCACGACTGGTAATGACATCGAACTGCCCCAAGTCATTGATGCTGTCTTCATTTTCAACACGGGTTTGCACTGCAATGACATTTTTTAATTTTAAATCAGCAATAAACTGCTTCAAGAAACGAATTTTTTTGCCATTTGAATCCAGCAAAACACATTCACGCTCTGGCTGACACAATGCAATGATCATGCCCGGCATACCGCCACCCGTACCAATATCCAGCAGACGCCCTTGTGGCAAGTCTTTTAAAATACTTAAGCTATCCAGTAAATGCTTGACCAGCATTTCCTTTGGATCACGAATTGCAGTCAAATTATATGCTTTGTTCCACAACACCAAAGCATCTTGGTATTTGAGTAATAAATTTAAAGCCTCATCGCTGAGCTCTAAACCCAAAGCCTGACTACCCTGCTTGAGTTCTTGAAAAAACGTATGCATATACAATTAACGTCTCGAAAAAGTTAGGTGAAGTATACCGATTTATACATGAAGTCACAGTAGCGAGTGCTTAGTGAATACGCACTTAAGCGTACAAGCCTCGCTTAATTTGTTGATCCAGTACATTTAATCGTTCCGGAGTGCCAACATCGACCCAAACAGCATGCATCTTCGAAGCAGATATCTTCTGCTCAAGCATGGCCTGTTTCAGCAAGGGTGCCAATGGGCGTTTACCACCTTCCAGACCCTCAAACATTTTAGGATCAATCACCGCTACACCACTATAAGTGAGCGATTCACCCTGCTGTTCTTGTTCGAAGGTATAGGCGCGACCATTTGCCAAGGTAAAATCACCCTGCGGATGCTGTTCCGGATTGGTTACAAATACCAGATGTGCTAAATCTTCTGCAAGCTGCACATTCAATAAACAACTAAAATCCATGCTGGTCCAGACATCACCATTGACCAGAATAAACGGCTCTGTACCCAGCAATGGCAAGGCATTGATAATACCGCCAGCAGTTTCCAGGCCTTCGCCTTCATGTGACCATAAAATGTTCACGCCAAACTGTGAACCATCACCTAAAGCACTCGCCAGCTTGTCGCCCAACCACGCAGTATTAATGACAATTTCAGTCACACCGATTGCCTGTAATTTTTCAATATGCCAGACAATGAGTGGCTTGCCACCCACTTCAAGCAAAGGCTTGGGTGTATGTAGCGTCAGTGGACGCATACGGTTACCCATCCCGGCCGCAAGAATCATCGCTTTCATTATGCAGCAACCTCATATGTGCCATATTTGGCTTCAAATTTCGGCATCACTTTGGCTTGGATAAACTGCATAAACGGTTGTAGTTCCGCATAATCTTTACTTTCTTCAAGTAAATACCACATCACACGTGGCAAATCTTTCAAGTAACCTGTTTTTCCATCACGTTCAAACAAACGCACAAAGATACCCAAAATCTTAATATGACGCTGAATCGCCATAAAGTCTGCGTCACGTTTAAACTGTTCAAAATCACGGTCTTGTTTTGCAGTTTCAGGCAACAATTCATAGAAGACCTTAAACCATTCATAAACACGATCCGCATTCCACTGCACATACGCATCACGCGTAATTGAAATTAAATCGTAAGTATCTGCACCAATGACCGCATCCTGAAAATCAATTACTCCGAGATCTGTTTCACCTTCAATTTTCATCAAGTTACGGCTGTGAAAATCACGATGCACAATCACTTGCGGTTGCGCCAATGCAGCATTGGCCAAAATCGCAAAGGTGCGTTTAATTAAGGCTTGTTCATCTTGAGTTGGCTGGATTTGTAATGAAGGCAACATCCATTCTGTGAGCAACTCCATTTCAGAAATCAGTTTTTCATAGCAATAAGCCGGAAAGTTTTCTGTACCATCAATCGCTTGTAATTCGATCAACTGTTTAAAGCTTTGCGCATAATAGGCATCAACAGTGACATCGTTCAGCAAGGTTGAGAGCAAAACATCACCAAAATCTTCCAGCAATAAGAAGCCTTGTTCCAGGTCTTTTGCAACGATATGCGGTACACGGACACCATGACTATCGAAAAACTGGTCAATCGTCACAAAAGGCACACAATCTTCTTTTTCTGGTGGTGCATCCATGAGCATAAATGTTTTATTATTCAAATTGATTCGTGCATAACGACGGAAGCTTGCATCGCCTGGCAAAAAATTAATTTCAAATTGATCTGAATCAAGTACAGATGTAATCCATGTATGTATGATTTGTTCACGTTGTGTTTTCATTTGCGATAAATTCTAAAACAGGCTGAGTTTTTAAAGTACTAAGTGTAGCCACTTATAAACTTTTTCTCTATGATGCGAGAATAATTAATTGCGATTAAGCATACTTGGTTAATGATACAAATGAAGCATCAGTTCAAATTTAATCCTTTAGCGACTGCTATCTTGACCCTTTTATGTGGCAGCTCGATTTCAAGCTATGCTGAGTCCACACTTCCAGCTTCGACTGTCGACAACCAAAAAATGAAGGACAGCATTCAGGAAGCTTATCCTGGACAACAATTTTTTGAACAATATTACGTTGATAAATCCTCACCAGAAGCGCAACAGCGTCAGGGACAAAATTTAAGTTCCGCCTATTGTAAAGGTGCCTGGGTTACGCCGATTAGCCCGGAGACCCAAGCGGTAGATCCGTCTGAAGCCACCTCAGTTGTGACTGCAGATTATGGTCATTACGATCCCAAAGGCGATTCTGTCCTTGAGGGCAATGTCGTTATTGATCAACAAGGTCGCCAGATTCGTGCCGATAAAATCACCATTGACCAGACTCAAACTTTTGCCAATGCTGAAGGTCGCGTGCAAATGGCACAAGCCGGATTGCTCGCACAAAGTGATCAGATCAATTACAACTTAAAAACCCAGCAAGGCGATTTAAATAACAGTTTCTATATTTCTGAAGAACAACATGCGCATGGCCGTGCGGAGAAAATTGCCCGTACTTCTGAAAATGTTGTGGTGATGAACAATGCGACCTATAGCACTTGTCCACCCGATGAAACACCCACCTGGAAAATTCAGGCAGATAAAATCACTTTAAATCAGGAAACGGGTCGCGGAGAAACGCGCGGAACCAAGCTCTATGTTAAAGATGTTCCCGTTTTGGCGGTTCCCTACTTTAACTTCCCGATTGATGACCGTCGTACCACGGGTATTTTGACCCCAAGTTTTGGCTTTACCAACGACGGTGGTGTAGAACTCGCTGTTCCGGTTTATTTAAATCTGGCGCCAAATTACGATGCTACCGTTACGCCACGATATATTGCTGATCGTGGAGCCATGCTTGAAGGCGAATTCCGTTATTTAACCGAGAATTACGGCTCAGGTATGATTTGGGGCGGTTATTTGGCTTCGGATGACAAATATGATGGCCAAGACCGTAAAGACTTGCATCTATTGCATCAATGGCAAATTAACGATCAATTTTCTACCAACCTGGATTATAACTACGCCTCAGATAAAGATTATTTCTCTGACTTAAACAACAACCCCAACTCGAAGACCGACTTAAACTTGCGTCGCGCTTGGGAACTTAACTATAAAAATGGTATTCCCGGCTTAAAAGCCCAGTTAAAAGTTGAAGATTTCCAGACTCTGGACAAGTCTGTTTCTGATCAAGACCGTCCCTATGCCCGTTTACCACAGTTCCTGTTAAATTATAAAACAGGCAATCCACTGGGTTTACAATACGAATTTAATAACGACACCGCTTACTTTAAGAAAGACATCAGCCTTTCTGATACAGCCAATACTGGCTCCTATGAGCCAAGCGGTACCCGTATTTATAATGACTTTTCTGTTCGTTATAACTACCGTAATCCGTGGTCATTTGTCATTCCGGAAGTGTCGATTCGTAATATCAATACTTTCTATGATCAAGACACCATTAATGCCAACCAGAACACCAATTCTTCAAGTGAAAATCAATCGGTGACTGTGCCGCAATTCACTTTAGATACCGGTTTGACCTTTGAAAAAGAGGGTAAATTTTTACAAACCATCACACCCCGTGCATTTTATGCCTACGCACCATATAAAAACCAGGATGGTCATCCAAACTTTGACTCGACAACCGCATCGATCAATTATGACCAGTTATTTAATGCACGTCGTTTCTATGGCCATGACCGTTTAGAAGACAACAATTTCTTATCTTTAGGTCTAAGTTATAGCTTGTTTGATGAAATTGGTCTGGAACGTTTAAAAACCAGCGTTGGACAAAGCTTCTATTTTGAAGATCGCCAAGTAAGTTTAGAAAATGAAAGCAATCAGTTTGATACTGAACGTCGTACCGGCCCTGTTTTAAGCGTATCTAGCCAGCTGTCACAAAATTTCACGATCGGTGCCAACTCGGCATGGATGTCGAATGGCGACAATGCTCAACGCGACTTCCAGCTTTATTACACTGGTGAACAAGGTAACCTGTATAACGTGGGTTACTTCTATCGCCAAGACATTCCAAACCAGCAAAAGCAATATGACCAAGTCGTTGCATCCTTCATTCAGCCAGTCTCTAACAACTGGCGCATTATGGGACATGCTCAATACGACATAGACAATAATGTAGCGCGCGAATATCTATTGGGTGTAAATTATGAAGCGTGTTGTTGGGGTGTTTCGGTTTATGGACGCTCTTACTATAATGACCTGGATGATGTGAAGGCAGAGGGCGTCAATGCAAAACGCGCCATCATGGCTGAAGTCAGCCTTAAAGGCTTAGGTGGTTTCAACAAAAAGCTTTCATCATTACTAGAAAACCGTATTCTAGGTTTTAATAAAATTAATCAATCTTGGACACAACGTTAATGAAGACAATACAGTTAAAACATTTTTTTAAAGCGACTGCTCTTGCTTTAGCCCTTTCTTCATCAATGGCTACATTCGCGCAACCAACAGATGAAGTTGTGGCTTTGGTAGATAACAGTGTCATTTTGAAAAGTGATTTAGATCAAAGTATTGCAGAAGTAAAACACCAATTTGAAAGCCAAAAAAAACCAGTTCCACCAGAGCAATTCCTAAAACAGCAGGCTCTTGATCAGCTGATCATTCGCCAAGCTCAACTTGAGCAGGTCAAACGCTACAATATCAAGCCCAATGAAAAAGAGCTGAACGAAGCTGTAATGAAAGTTGCTGCTCAGTCCGGTAGCAATAGTCTGGAAGCATTTCAGCAAAAACTGGATGCGATTGCACCTGGAACTTATGAATCGCTGCGTAACCGTATTACAGAAGATTTAGCCATCAATCGCCTACGTCAACAAATGGTGATGTCACGTATTAAAATTAGTGACCAGGACGTGGACAATTTCTTAAAAACACCGCAAGGTCAAGCAGCCTTAGGCAATCAGGTACATGTATTACATGTACGTATTTCCGGCAACAACAATGTAGCAAAAGTTGCTGAGCAAGTGAAAGCGGCATTAAAAGATAGCAATGATATTGCTGCAATTGATAAAAAATTCACTGCCAATGGCGTGAAAGTCGAAAGTGCAGATACGGGCTTTCGCAATCTGTCTGACATTCCAAGCGAACTTGCGGCACGTGTAAGTCCACTCCAAGTTGGACAAACCACTGACCTTATTCCCGTGCAAGATGGAATACATGTTTTAAAACTCATTGATCGTAAAGGTGCGGATCAAAAAGCCATTGTGCCTCAATATAAAGCACGCCATATCTTGATTCAGCCTTCTGAAGTGGTGAGTCCGGAAAATGCCAAACAGCAAATTGACAGCATTTATAATCGCTTAAAAGCAGGTGAAGATTTTGCAGTACTGGCTGCAACGTTCTCTAATGATCCAGGTTCTGCGCGTGATGGCGGTAGCTTGGGCTGGGTTAACCCGGGTGTTATGGTTCCCGAATTTGAAACTCAAATGAAAAATACACCTGTAGGTCAAACCAGTGCGCCATTTCAAACCCAATTTGGCTGGCACATTCTTCAAGTGACAGATACTCGCCAACAAGATATGACGCGTGAATATCAGGAACGTATGGCACGTCAAATTTTAGGTGAACGCCAATTTGATGCAGAGCTAGATAGCTGGTTACGTGAAATTCGCAGCAATGCTTTTGTTGAGATTAAGGATCCGAGTCTGGATCGCAAAAAGAATAAATAACGCTCACACTCTTTAAGCCAAAAGCGATTTAAGCTAAAACTTATTTAAGCCATAAAAGCCAGTTGTTTAAACAACTGGCTTTTTATTTCAGACAAGAAAAACTCAAAATCATATAAATCGGATTCTGTTAAATAAAAAAAACCTCTCACAAGGAGAGGTTTTTAAGAATCAACAATTAACGATTATTTTCGTCATCTTGAGGATCTTCAAATTTTGTTTCGCCTTCAAAACCAGGGTTTGATTGACCACCGAAGCCGCCTTGACCACCGAAGCCGCCTTGACCACCAAAACCACCGCCTTGTTGACCACCAAAACCGCCTTGACCACCAAAACCGCCTTGAGCACCAAAGCCGCCTTGACCGCCGAAGCCACCTTGGCCACCGAAGCCACCAGCTTGACCACCGAAACCGCCAGCTTGACCGCCGAAGCCACCTTGACCGCCTTGAGCACCAAAGCTACCAGGAGCGCCTTGAGCACCAGCAGGAGCACCAGCAGGACGTGGGTTACGTGCAGGAACGACTGTAGAAATCGCATGTTTATAAACCATTTGGCTTACAGTATTTTTTAATAAAACGACATATTGGTCAAAAGATTCAATATGACCTTGTAATTTGATACCGTTAACAAGGAAGATAGAAACAGGGATGCGTTCCTTACGGAGAGAATTCAAGAACGGATCTTGTAAAGTTTGACCTTTAGACATGTTATAACTCCAAAAAAATTTAAAAATCAGCGCAAAAAACTATCTCTATTATTCAAATAAAAATTATAAAAAGACAGTTACTAAATTTTGCTTTATCCGTAACAGTTTCGCAAGTCTTCTTGAGCCTGCGTTATTGTCAAATATGTTTTAAAATTATGCGATTCTTGCAAAGATCTTAACCAGGTATATTGACGTTTTGCAAGTTGTCGTGTCGCAAACAAAGACTTATCCTCCATTTCTTGCCTTTTTTCGTTACTTTGATCACTTTTTTGCAGGAATTCTAAAGTTTGACGATAACCGACGGAACGCATGGAAGGTAAATTATCATTTAAATCGTATTTTTCAATCAGATCTTCTACTTCATGTAAAAATCCGATATCCCACATAGTTTTAAGCCGCTGTTCAATACGTTTATGTAATTCTACACGATCAGGCAATAAAGCATGATTATGAAAAGTGTAACGATATGGTACATTTTTGGGTTGCTCGGCTTGTAGTTTTGTAATCCGCTGCCCGGTTAGCTTAAATACTTCTAATGCACGGATAATTCGTTGTTTATCACTGATCTTGAATTTCTGTCCTGCCAAGGCATCTACCGCGCATAATTCTGCATATACCGCGTCCCAGCCTTGTTGTTCTGCTTGCGCTTCAATTTCAGCCCGAACAGCATGATCAGCACTGGGTAAATTGCTCGACAACCCTTCCAGTAAAGCCTTGAAATAAAGCATGGTTCCACCTACCAAAATAGGTGTTTTACCACGTGCATGCATATCATCAATCAGCACACAGGCATCTTCCACAAACTGCGCAGCTGAATACACTTCTAAAGGCGTAATAATATCAATCAGATGATGCGGATAGCGCGCCTGCTCCTCTTTCGTTGGTTTTGCCGTACCAATGTCCATATCTTTATAAACCAGCGCAGAATCGACGGAGATGAGCTCAAAATGACCTTGCTCATAAAGTTCACATGCCAAAGCGGTTTTACCACTTGCAGTTGGTCCCATTAAATTGATGACCGGCAATTGATTTGACATGTACAACTACTCTCCTCGAGCAAAAAGTTTATCTAATTGTGAAAGTGGAAATGCACGCCAAGTTGGACGTCCATGATTACACTGGCTGGCAAATTCGGTTTGTTCCATTTGGCGCAGCAAAGCATTCATTTCAGAAAGGCTTAAGATACGATGTGCACGCACTGCGCCATGGCACGCCATTCCCGCTAAAATTTGGTCACGCTTTTGCAGCAAGCCTTGAGCTTCATCACTTGGGTCTAAATCATTCAGCAATTCAGGCACCAAGGATTCAAAATCTGCCTTATGCAAAATGGCAGGCACCCCGCGTACAATCACTTGTTCATCGCCATATTGATCAATTTCCAGACCTAAACGTGCAAGCTGATCTTTTAGCTCATCGACCCGCATGGCTTGCATACGGCTGATACTGATAACTTTAGGAATAAGCAGCTGTTGTGATGTCCAAAATTCTGGCTTATCCCACGCCGCTTTCATTTGCTGCAATACAATTCGCTCATGCGCGGCATGCATATCCACAATAATTAAACCTTCAGTGTTCTGCGCCAGAATGTAAATGCCATGCAATTGTGCAATTGCAATCCCGAGTGGATGCTCATCCACATGAGTTGCAGGAGTTTGTTCAAATTGATTCAGCTCTGTATGTGCAGCCGATGAGGTTGATTCACGTAAGGGCGCTAAATAGCTTTGCAAGGCATTATTCAGTTGCTGTGATCCCGCATAACGACTTTGCGAAGGCTGTGACGAATATTGAACGGTTTGCGGGCTAGAAGCATTAAAATCAGTTAACAATTCAGTAGATGATTCAACCGCCATAACGGGCTGTTTATTTTCAACAGCACGATGCAGTTGAAACTGTTCCTGATAACGCGGAAGCTGCACTTGAGGATTCTGAGCAGCCTCCTCTTGCGTTTTCATGGCCTGCGCCAAGTCAGCACTTGCCGTTTGGAACTGAGATAGCGTTTCTTTGGCAAAATGACGCACAAATTCATGTACTTCACGTTGATTTAAAAAACGAATTTCATGTTTGGTGGGATGCACATTAACATCGACATTTTCAGGATCCACTTCTAAAAAAAGCAGATAGGCAGCATGTTGATGACCATGCAGAATTCCATCGTAAGCCATACGCAAGGCATGGGAAATGGTTTTATCTTTGACGATCCGCCCGTTCACGTAGACATACTGCAAGTCTGCTTGTGAACGTGCATCTGATGGATGACCGAGCCAGCCAGACAAACGCATGTTGATGCTATCGGCATCAATCCAGTAGGCATTTTCAGTAAATTGGCGACCCAATAACTGCTGAACACGTTGGAAACGCAGCTCGCCACTATCTGCAATCGGCAAGTTCAAACGAACATTATTGTTATGCTCTAAAACAAAACGAATATCAAAATGGGTGAGTGCCAGACGACGGACAATTTCTTCAATATGACCAAATTCAGTGCCCTGCTTTTTTAAGAACTTGCGACGTGCAGGCACATTAAAAAACAGGTCCTGAATCCGAATATGGGTGCCTTTTTGAGTCGCTACCGCCTGAATTTCCTGATGATCAAAAGCCGTGCCATTCACTTCAACCTGATAACCAATACCCTCATCATTCTGGCTGCTGGTCAGGGTTAAACGGGAAACGGCGGCAATAGAGGCCAGTGCTTCACCGCGAAAACCCAAACTGACAATGGCCTGTAAATCATCAGCCGTTTGAATTTTACTGGTGGCATGACGCATGACCGCCAGCGCTAAATCGTCTGGATGAACCCCATGACCATTGTCAATGATTTCAATTAAGGTGCTGCCACCTTGTTCAACGCGAATAATAAGTTCAGTCGCACCCGCATCAATTGAATTTTCTAATAATTCTTTCACTACCGATGCTGGGCGTTCAATCACCTCACCTGCCGCAATCTGGTTTGCCAGTGCAGGATTAAGGGTATGAATACGACGTTCGCTTAAATGATCACGCATTGTTCAATTGACTCTCTAATGCTTGTTTTAATGCTGCCGATGAAAAACTTAAACTTGCTGTACGCGTCAGCTCATCTTCAGACTTTTCAATATTAATAATCAGGTCCGCTTGTGGAATTTCATCACCACCTTTTGAGGGCCATTCAAATAAAAATAGTGCATTCGGTGTTTCCAGATAATCGCGAATACCCATCAGTTCAAGTTCATAAGGGTCATTTAAGCGGTATAAATCGAAATGAAAGATATCTTTACCTTGAATATTATACGGTTCAACCAAAGTATAAGTCGGGCTTTTTACTGCGCCCTGATGTCCTAAACTTTGCAAGAAATAGCGTGTCAGTGTAGTTTTCCCTGCACCTAAATCACCAATTAAATAAACCACGCCCGTGCTAAAATGCTGCGCCAAAACCTGTGCTAAATTTTGGGTATCGTCTTCATTGTTCAGGGCTAAATTAAATGAATACTGCATATTACTCACGACATGATTCCAAAGACCAAATATGATAGCATCGCACCGCTTTATTGCCCATGCTCGCACTTGCAAATGTGTAACTTTTCCTACATTTCCTGGTAAATATCATTCATTTTGATGACCGACAGATTCATCCAAGACAAATCACATGACCAACACTGAATTTATTCCACCCATGCTAGATGGCGTAAGCGCAAGCAAAGTATTTCTTCCTAAAATGAAGCCTGCACCAATAACTGTTTATCAATATTTATGTCAGCAGTTTGCACATATTGAACCCGCTGAATGGCAGCAGCGTTTTACTGACGGATTAATTTATGATGCTTTAGGTCAGGTATTAAGCTTAAGCTCTGAATATATCGAAAATAGCCACGTGTTTTACTACCGTTTTCTAGCACATGAAATACATGTTCCCTTTGAACATGAAATTTTATTTGAAAATGAACACTTACTGGTAATCGATAAACCGCATTTTTTAACCATCAGCCCAACCGGACAATATGTTCAAGAAACACTGTTAGTGCGTTTAAAAAAACAAACCGGTAATGAGTTTTTAACCCCGATTCATCGTCTCGACCGTGAAACGGCAGGAGTAGTTTTATTTTCTAAACAGCCCGCTACCCGAGCAATCTATCAAGAAATGTTTACACAGCGACAGGTGAATAAAACCTATCATGCCATTGCCCCATTTCATGCAGATTTAACATTTCCTTGTCATACTCTTTATCGGATGGAAAAAGGACAACCCTTTTATACGATGCAAGTCGTTGAAGGGCAAATAAATAGTCAAACGGAAATTGATTTAATTGAACATGATTCTGTTTGGGGGAAATACCAACTTAAACCGATCACGGGTAAGCAACATCAATTGCGTGTCCATTTGAACAGTTTAGGCATTGCCATTAAAAATGATCCTTTTTATCCAGTGGTGCAGCATAAAAGGGAAGATGACTTTTCTGCACCACTACAGCTTTTAGCAAAGCATATTTGCTTTAACGATCCTATCACTTTTCAGGATATGCAATTTTTATCCAACTTTGAGTTGACATTGTAATAAGCTTGTCATTACAAATTATTTTCGTAAATATAGTGTATGAATATTGAAATTACATTAGATTTGATTAAAATAAATGCTGAAAAGTTAAGTAATTAGATGTATTCAAAAAATCATGAGAAAAACAGAAGTTTATCAAATAAGACTTGACTCCCAAGAAAAGAAACATGCTTTTGCAGTGTTTAAACAATTGGGGATTACGCCAGCACAAGCGGTTCGACTGTTCTTTAAACAAGTCGTGCTAACCAAATCCATCCCCTTTTCTATTGAAAATCAAAGTATTAATCTTGAACAACTGTATAAGATCCGTAAATTAAAGCAACAGCAAACCGTTTTAAATGGTGAAGCGGAACAATCACTTGATGTGGATGAAGAATTTATTTTAGATGATGACCATTTAGACCTGTTTGAAGAGCTGAATGCCATTTTGGGTGAAAGTGACAAAACTTAACAGTGTCGCATTTACAAACAAAATTTAAAAAACCGAATATAAAAAATTAGTTATGCTTCATGCAAAGATAATAAAAGCATGGAGTATAGAATGATCGTAAGACGCGCAACTCTAGAAGATTTACATCCACTTGCAGTTTTATTCGATGAATATCGCCAATTTTATGGTGCTTCTTCCAACTTAAATTTATCCTATCAATTCTTAAAACAGCGCTTTGAAAATCAAGAAAGCGTGATTTTTATTCATATCAAAGACAATGTTTTTACAGGTTTCGTTTTACTTTATTTAGGATTTTCTTCGGTTGCTTGTTCCACCTATTATATTTTAGATGATGTTTACGTCACACCAATCTATCGACGTCAGGGTTCAGCAAAACAACTGATTGATACTGCCATTTTATTTGCACGTCATGAAAATGCACTACGCATTAGCCTGGAAACTCAAAAAACCAATTATCAATCCCATAAACTGTATGAGCACATGGGCTTTGTGAAAGACAATGAATTCCAGACCTATCATTGTTTCCTTAAATAACCATACGCGTCTTGGCGAGTTCAACTTGTTGTTCATCTAAATAAATCCACTTCCCCTGTTCCAATTCAGGAAGTGTTAAAGTCCCAATTTGCTGACGATGTAATCGTTCAACTTTATTTCCCACAGCAGCTAACATCCGCTTCACCTGATGGTAAACACCTTGATGAATGGTCAGCTGCAATTCATTTTCTGCAAGTTGAACCACATCTGTTGCCGCAAAAATACCTGATTCATTATGTAATTCTACGCCCTGCTGCAATTGCTGAATCTGTTGCTCTGTCACAGGATCGGCCGTTTGCATTCGATAGACTTTAGCCACGTGTTTTTTTGGATGGGTTAAGGCTTGCAGAAACTGACCATCATCGGTGAGTAATAAAAGTCCGCTAGTGTCCTGATCTAAACGACCCACACACTGCAAACCACGGTTCATCAACACATCATCAAAAAGATCAAACACACTAAAATGGTGTGTGGCCTGATGTGAACATTCATAATCCTGCGGCTTGTTTAAAGCGATGTAGACCTTTTCACGATATTCAAAATGTTCGCCATACACGGAAAAACTTAAATTATTTAAATCCAGTTTATGTTTTGCATTGGTGATGACTTCACCTTGGATGGCAATCGCTCCATTTTTAATGAGCTGCTGGCAATGTTTACGCGAACCGAAACCTTGCGATTGCAACATCTTTTCCAAGAACATAAACCTTACCTTTTAGCTATCATCAAAGCCGCATTCTATACTGAAATGCAGACTAATTTTATTGTTCAACGCCTCTTTACAGTAAATCTAAGGGTAAAACCCGATACAATGGATCTTATTTATCTTATCTCCCAGAAAGTAATGTCCAATTTAGATTTAAATCTGATCGTTCTCTTGGTTTTATTGGCTTGCGGCATCTTTAGTCATAACAGTGCAGTCACCATTGCTGCCGGTGTTTTAATTGTCTTTCGCATTACCCCGCTGAGTGAATTTTTCCCTTATTTGCAGCAACACGGTTTAAATATCGGCATCATTATTTTAACCATTGGCGTGCTCACTCCTATTGCCAGCGGAAAAATTCCGGGAGAGGCGATTTTAAAATCCTTTATGAGCTGGAAATCACTACTGGCCATTGCAATTGGTGTTTTAGTTGCATGGCTGGGTGGACGTGGGGTTAAGCTGATGAGCAACCAGCCCGATGTAGTTGCAGGTTTATTGATTGGTACGGTTGCAGGTGTTGCGGTATTGCGCGGTGTTCCTGTCGGCCCTTTAATTGCTGCAGGGATACTGACTCTGTTTATTGGTCATTCATAAAATTAAGCTTGTCGATTGACTCATATTAAGATTCAGTCTTTGTAACTTTTCTATTTCCCCATTTAAAAAGACAAACAACAGATGAGTTAATCATCCAGCTCATCTGTTCTATTGATCGTCTCAATTTTTAAATGAATGATCGATTCTTTTTATGCAGAATAATACTGATTACGCTTTTGCGAGAATTTAGCCAATTGTTTTAAGAAACCTTCAAAATAACTTTTCTCTTTCTCTTCAGTTCGATAACCCGCATACAAGGTACGGCGCAAGCCTGTGGAAGACACACAATCTAAACGGCGTGAAGTCACCCAGCCCTTTTGCTCATATTCATTCACCACCCAATCTGGAAGTGCCGCAATACCTCGACCACTCGCCACCAACTGAATCAGCATCTGAGTTAAATCTGTGGTGCGTATGTGCTTCGGTTGGATATTTGCAGGAATAAACAGTTTCGCCATGATATCTAAACGGTGCTTATCGACCGGATAGGTAATTAGGGTTTCATCTGCCAATTCTTGCACGGTAATACATTCTGCACGTACCAATGGATGGGTATTGGATAAAACCAGACGTGATTCATATTCAAAAATCGGGAAATATTCGATGCCTTTTAATGCAATCGGATCTGCGGTAATCAGCATGTCAAATTCTGCATTTTGCAAAAGTTCATGCGGATTGGATTCAAAACCTGAAGCAAAATCCAGGTCTACATCTGGATATAAATGGCGATATTGGTTGAGCAAAGGCATCAACCAGTCAAAACAGCTATGACATTCAGATGAAAAAATAATACGTCCGGTCTGACCATGTACGATACGGGTAATGTCAGTTTGGGTAATCTGAATTTGTGGCAATACATCATCAGCCAATTTGAGTAAGCGCTGCCCCACATTGGAAAAAGTCACCGGGCGACTACGGCGATTCACCACCTCTACCCCATACCAATGGTCCAGTTCTTTCAGCTGATGAGAAATTGCTGATGGCGTTAAACACAAATCATTGGCAGCAGCCACCAATGAACCATGCTCACGCAAAGCCGTTAAAGTTTTTAAATGACGAATTTCTAACATGGGAAGGAGGATCCACAAAATGAAACTTTGTCCGAGTGAACGATATGTAACTTTGCTATATGCCCAGGAATCTTATAGAAATAATTCTACTTAAAGATAAACACTCAGATAAATTTTCAAAAAAATAAAAATGAATAAAATTCAATATACCATAAAATTAATTAGTCTATTTCATGTTTTATTTTATTTCATAATGTTTTTAACGAAAAAAATCCTCGCAGGAAAACGTCATGAATTACTTCTCATATTCTAGGCTATTCAATATTCGGGCAAAACGTGAACTTAAATTTGCCGAACCATATTGGAAAGGTGAATCGACTCAAGTTAAATTTTTGGCAAAAGCACAAGCTGTTGATACAAGCAGTTGGCAAGCGAAATTAATGCAGGGCTTTCATTTATGACGACGAATGACTGTGTATTTTTTTGACAATATTTTGACGCATGCGGTACGTTTAGACAGGATTCCACCTCAATTCACTTGGGATAAAACAAATCAGCGATCAAGAAAAGCGATAATATTGCCCAGTACCCAAATCATAAAAACTCAAGGTAGAACCAGAAATCGTAATCTCGAAATAACTTGAATTTCCATAATGATAACCTTCGTATTTTTTTACACCTTTCTTTTTTAAACTAATAAATTCACTGTGACCATAATCATATAAATTGAACTCCCGACCGGTATTTCGTCCCTCAAAAATTACTGATCGCTGATAATCATAAAGTTTAGCTTCATGTTGATTCACATTGCCGCTTATTTGAGGATATAAATTTTCGTTATAATCAAAAATATTGGATTTATTATCGCCAAATTCTAGCTTGGCCACCACTAAAGCAAGAGCCGCTCTCTGATACTGTTTCATAAAATTTTCCTTTTATTTTTTTAATTGTTTTGAGCTATAGAAAAAAATCATCCTGTTTTTTCTATTTAAAACTTATTCAAATTGTTGTTATTCAGAAACAACATAACAAATTCTTTTTTCAAATTAAAGCATTACTTTTTATACTGCCTCAAATTCAACTTTAATTAATCTTGTTCACTAAATAATCTTATTCACTTTCCCCCTCACTTAAAAAACCTAAACCTGGTTAAAACTTTGGTCTTAGCTTTGCAGAAATTAAAACTCCACGAACCATGAAGTTTTCAATATTATCTATCTCAAAAATATCAGTAATAAATTAAACAACTGTATTTCAACATGCTAAAAATAATAAAACTAAACACATCTGTTTAATATGAATATTTTGACTATGGTTCGATCAAAGATAAATATTGTATTTACCTGTCCCTTTATATTTAAGCTCAAGTCATTAATACATGCAGATTTGAGAAAAAATAATGCCCATAAAACTGATATGTGTCTCGCACACCCCATTACTGGATTTTGCGTCTCCTCCCGCAGAGATTGAAGCAGCTGCACGCGCAACATTTCAGAAACTGGCGGAACAGGTTAAAGCTTATGACCCCACGCTCATTGTGGTCTTTGGTCCAGACCATTTTAATGGCTTCTTTTACGACCTGATGCCAAGTTTCTGTGTCGGTGTACGTGCAACGGCTGCAGGTGACTGGAACTACGGACCTGCACCATTAAACGTCCCAGAAGATAAAGCCTTAGCTTTGATTGAACACTGTTTAGAGCACGATATTGATGTTTCCTATTCATATCGTATGCAAGCCGATCATGGCTTTACCCAGCCGCTGGATTTACTTTGTGAAGCTCAGTTGGATCGTTATCCGGTGATCCCCGTATTTATCAATGGCGCTGCCGCACCCATGCCACGAACCAAACGGGTGATTGAACTAGGTAAAGTGATTGGCGAATATCTTAAAAGCTTAGATGAACGCATTTTAATTATTGGATCGGGCGGTTTATCGCATGATCCACCGACCCCTCAAATTGGCACCACAGCACCCGAAATTCAGGAATTCTTAATTGCGGGGCGTAACCCGACAGCAGAATCACGTGAGCATCGTCAATCCAAAATCATTGCGGTTGGACAACGCTTGGCGAGTGGCGACATGTCAGCCGCGCTCCCGCTGAACCCGGAATGGGATAAAGACTTATTGCAGCGCTTTAAAAATGCGGACTTTGATTACCTCGCCAAGATGAGTAATGACGAAATTCGCCGTGATGGTGGACGTGGCGGTCAGGAAATCCGAGCCTGGATTGCAGCATTCGCAGCACTTTCTGCAAGTGGTGAATATGATTCAGAAGTGCATTATTATGAACCGATTCAGGAATGGATTGCAGGTATGGGTATGATGACCGCTGAACCCAAATCACAAACATTTAACAAATTATAAAAGTCATATCTGCAAAAATTCAAATAAAAAGGACATCAAATGATGTCCTTTTTTGGTCAATGCATGCGAACTTATTCAACAAAAAGTAAAGCCAGACGCACTTGATCATAACCCATACGCGGTGTAGTCGCTTCCACGATTGGGCGCAGTTTAATCACGCCATCTTCACTAAAATGTTCCGGACTTTGACGCTTCATTAAGCGTTTATAAATTTTCCGCACCTGTTCAACCACTTCTTCGCCCGGATGTGCCACAGAAATATCCAGACCCTGTTCTTTATGCAATTTGGCGAGATGATTAATAATGGTTGCCGGCGTTAATCCGCGCTCAACCGCAATATCCTGAATTTCATAGCCTTCAACAAAAAGCTCGCGCGTTTCATCCAGTGTAGCGGTGGCATAATTGGTTTTACCGCCGCTTTTGGCAATTTTCTTTTCATTGCGCTGAATTTCAGTTTCATTCAAGGTCCCGCCGCAATGACGTATAAAGGCTTTATGTTGCGGCGCTAAATCAATCGATTCAAAATGATTTTCCGCTTCACTGGATAATTCCTGAAAACGCCGATCGGCTTTAATCGCCAGATTATCCAGTTCTAAAGCCTGCTCATTAATGCCAAGCAGTTTTAAACCACTTAAGGCTTTTAACCGTGATATTGCGACATAGCCCTGACCTTTCTCAAAAGTATGCGCCAGATTAATTTCAGCCGCTTCGAGGGTCATGCCCTGAGACTTGTGAATGGTAATCGCCCAGGCCAGACGCAGTGGAATTTGCTGAAAACTGGCAATGGTTTTACCGGCATCGTTATCCACCGACCAAGTTTCGGGCGGGACAATCAGTACCGTGCCATCAGTGAGCTTCACTTTTGGTAAAATGCCATGATCATCATCTTCTTCAAAGCCAATCACCTCGCCTAAACTGCCGTTGATATAGCCCATATCAAAGTTGTTTTTTACAAACATGACTTTGGCATTTTTCTTTAAGGTGAGATTTTCAGGCGCACGCACTGACGACTTTAAAGTTTCAATCAATTTGTCATTACCATCACATACCGCTTCGAACTGTCGCTCATCCGCTTCAATGGCATTCAGATGCTTAAAGTTAATCGCATCCACATCCATATTATGGGTATATAAACGGGTAAAGGTTTCACCAATCTCTTGCTGTCGGGTTTGCTCTAAAGCCTGTAAATGTTCCGCAGTAATGCTTTGACTACGAATCGCATTTAAGATGTCATTTAAATAATCGTTGCCTTGACGATGCTGCTCAGTCAAATAACAAACGCGGAATTTCGCCTCGACCCATGCATCGGACATAAAGCAGAATTTATCGCGGTTGCGTTCGTCATTCTTACCGACTGGCGGTAACTGGAAGAAGTCACCTGCAACAATCACCTGGATGCCGCCAAAGGCTTCATCACTTTCTTTGAAATATTTAAGCACCTGATTGACCAGATTCAGCTGCTTGGCATGCAACATGGAGATTTCATCAATAATCAACACCTGGGCATTTTCCAAATGCTCTTTTAGGTATTTGCGCTCTTTCATGTTTTTCAGGTCGGCATCGGATAAAAAATCCTTGATGCCAATGCCTGCCCAGGTATGAATGGTCATGCCATTCATATGGGTTGCCGCAATACCGGTCGATGCAGTAATCGCCACCGGTACTTTACGGGCTTTTAAATAGTTGATGTACTGATTGAGCGTATAGGTTTTCCCTGCACCAGCCGAACCTGTTAAAAAGACATTTTCGCCCGCTTTTAAAAGCTTGAGTGCAGTTTCTTGTTTCATAAGACCTATAACCGTAAATTAACGGCTATAGCCTACCGATTTTTTCCCTAAAAGTTAAGCACAGAAAAAAGTTTAACGACAGCAACTGTCACTTAAACTCGATTAACTGTAAATTTAACCAGGAGATAAACTGTAAAGCGATTTTTACAAAAAGATATTCAGCTTTTTGATTATGCGGATATTCCAGCTGGTCATAGAGCAACTGCCCATCTCGCAGATTACAGCCTAGAGTCATATGATGTGTACCTGATTGTGAAGCCATATGAAAAGCCACATATTCCCCTTCCATAATACGCTGTGCATAACTGACTGCTAGGCAATGATGGCATCTTTTAGATTCTTCGATAATTCGGTCTAAATCTGCCAGTTCTTCAAAGCTCCAGCCTGCAAACTGAGTCTTTTTCTCAACCATGAGCGGTTGCCACACAGCTTCAGCATAATTTTTCTTTAACTGGGCAATAATTTCCTGTTTCTGGATTTGATCATGCCAGTGAATGGCTTGATGAAACAGACCCATCCACGTCATACTTTTCAGAATCGTTTTATTGTCGCTAAAATAATCGACCAAATAATCTCGTACATAGGAATCAAAAACTGACACTCTGGTATGCCGACCACGTAAATAAAAGATTTGCCTAAACGCATCCAGCTGCATTTTATAGCGCTGTAATACAGGATAAAAATCACGGTTCTGATGGGCGTCCGGACGGAGATAAAACATCAGATCTTCAGGTAATGCCTGGGTTATTTTTTGTAGATGCAACATATACGCCTGCATCACCCGACTTAAACGCAAATAGATCTTCTTGACGGTTTGCTCATTGCCTTTGGCGACACTGCGCATCAGTTCCATCCATTCATCCAAGTACAAAATAGAAGGACTAATCGCGATCCGATGATCATCCAGGGCTTGTCGCTGCCCTTTTAACACCACACTCTGATTATTTTCATGTTTAAACCATTCTTCCTGCATCGCAAAATAGTGACAACTATGAATAAACATGCGTGCTGAAGAATGCTGAAAATACTGCAAGGTGGCTAAAATGACTTGCGGGTGAACCTGACTGGTATCTAGAAAACTTAAAGCCGTCACGGCGACCCTGACACTGCTGTGCTGAATATGACGACTTAGCCAATCCAGCACATCACCAGATTGTTTAAACAGCCAGTTCACTGTACGTGGATAATCAAATAATGGCAGTTTGGCGACTTTTTTCTGCCAGACTGTAGAGCTGGCGTGAAGAAAATTATGCTTTGACAATAAATCATCACGTTGCCAAAGTTCGCGTCGCATTAAACGGACAAAACCTAATAATTGTGCTTTTTCTTGTGCATGACGATATAGCAGCTGAATATCATCTTGATGTTCAATTAACTCATTTAAATTAAAACGCTCTTCAAATGACAGTGCCATAATGCGATACATGGCAGCAGGTAAAAACTGCGAGGCGCTAAAACAAAATTCATCCAGACATTCCATCAATGGCTGTAGCGCTAAAAACTCATCCCCACAGACCACCTGAATCGAGCAAATCTGTTGCAGCATTTGCACAAGAGTCTCAGGTACAGCTGTTTTATTTAGCACATAATCAGTCAAAACTTTTGAATGATAAATCCCTGCATTCATCATTAGTTGATCAATAATTTCAGCTTCATCTACGCGCAGATATTTTAAATAAGTACTGATCCGTTCAGCGCCATTAACCCATACATAAATCTGCTCGAGTAATAACTGTCGTAATTGTTGGGCTTTTTGACGCAGAAAAAGAGAATGTTGCGGCTTTAAATCACCGGTTAAAAAATACAGGTCATGTAATATGAATTCTTCTAATGCTTCTGCTTTTTGCCCCGAATAAGTAAAATCACACTGCAAAATGCTTTTTAGATGGGATTCTGGTGCATGAAATTGAAGTTGAAACAAGCCATTGGCGACGTGTACTGCATGCCGCTCTTGATCAATACGAAACATGTTTTGCGCATTCAGATCAAAAGCAATATTGAGCTGATCTTGAAAAATCTCATTTAGACTTTTAGAAATTCTGAGTAACTGTTTCGCAACCAATTGATACTGCGGTACTAAACGCCCCTGTTCCATACTCGCCTCAAATTAAACAAGCATCCTAAGATGAATTTAATAATAGAATGAAGCTACTGTATGCTGACTTGAGAATTTAATCAAACCTCTCGGCAATTCATCTAGGCTTAACGATTTGATAATGAATTATAAAAAAACGCTAGAACTAAAATATTCACTAAGCTTATTCAAACTTTATCAACTTCTCGTTGTTGTTTTAAGTGTTCTAATCCGGCATAAATGTGTTGCTGAATCTGCTCACGAAAATCTGCTAATTGTTCAGCATTTTCAATATGCATTAAATTTTGCCGTGGCATAAACTGAAAATAAAAAGGTAAGCGTTTTGGAATCAGGTTTTTAGGTAAGGACGGAATCACATCGCCATGCCGGAGTAATTTATCCAGTTGAGGTACTTTCAACAGCTTTTGAAACCATTGACTTTCAACAATCTGATTTGCATCAAAACCGAGTTCAAAGACTTCATCGCCCCCCAAAGCTGCAAATGGAACAATGTCGTAGTTAAATTCTTGCGCCAGTTTTAAGAAACCATAACGCTGCTTCCAGATCAGCTGATAGGCCTCGCCTTTTCTTTTTAACACTTCCCGACCGCCGCCCGGAAAGACCAGGATCGAATAACCCTGCTGCATCGCGGCACGGATATATTCTTTATTACCGTCGACTGCACCAAATTTTTTAAACAGGGTGCGCCAGCCTGGCAAATAAAAATGACCATGATCAGCAATACTGACCACAGCCACTTTATGTTGGTTATACAGGTAATCAATCAGGATCGGTGAATCAAATATCCCATATAAAGTGTGATTACCGACATACATTGCAGGTTTGGATGCATCAATATGTTCAGCACCGAAAAAGCTGGGTGTGAAATACTGTTTGGACAACGCACTTAGGCGTTTGATCCATTTGGCATCATGCTCAACCTGCAATATATTGTTCCTTATGCAACAACGTGTTTTTGCACAAGAATCGAACCAACAGAATAACCCGCACCAAATGAGCAAAGTACGCCGTACTCGCCATCATTCACTTCATCTGCAGTACGGTGTAAAGCAATAATCACACCTGCAGAAGATGTATTGGCAAACTCATCCAAAATAATCGGCACCAGTGCACGATCTGCATCTTTACCGACTACATATTTTAAAATGAGGTCATTCATGCTGGCATTGGCTTGGTGCAACCAAAAACGTTTGACCTTGGTTGGTGCAATCTCATTTTTCTCAAGTTGCTTGGTAATGATTTTCGCAACCAGCGGACAAACTTCCTTAAAGACTTTACGACCGTCTTGGCGGAACAGTTTGTCATCTGCAACCGCATCTTCACTACGGTTCAAGTAACCGAAGTTGTTGCGAATGTTGTTTGAGAATTGGGTAAATAAATGCGTATCTACAATTTCAAAACCGGTTTTAGCAGTGGTATCTTCAATAATTGACGCGGTTGCAACATCACCAAAAATAAAGTGACAGTCACGTGAACGGAAATCGGTATGGCCCGAAGTAATTTCCACATTTACCAGCAATACACGACGTGCGCCAGTTTTGATGGCATCAGCAGCCTGTTTTAAGCCAAATGTCGCCGCAGAACATGCCACATTCATGTCATAGGCATAGCCTTCAATGCCCAAAGCCGTTTGAATCTCAATCGCTACAGCAGGATAAGCACGCTGGATGTTTGAACATGATAGAATCACCACATCGATATCTTCGGCAGTGACACCGGCATTTTCCATTGCCTGTTTAGCCGCAGTCACGCCCCATTCCGCTTGAATGGAAAGTTCATCATTGCTGCGTTCACGCAAATGCGGATGAAGACGTTTTGGATCTAGGATACCTGACTTTTCAGCAACATAACGACTTTTAACACCGGATGCTTTTTCAATAAATTCTGCATTTGAACCGCGACGCGCTTCAATTTCACCGGCTGCGATTTTGTCAGCATTGTCGTGGTTAAACTGTTCCACATAAGCATTTAAACTTGCCACTAATTCTTCATTGCTAATGGCTTCTTCTGGATGATAAAGACCAGTACCTGTAATACGAATGCCCATGTAAAACTCCTGTTAATATCCCGCTATGTTAACTGATGCCTAACAGATCCCATACTTTTTGCAATCTGGTTGGAGAAATCGGCATCTTTGTTTTCATTGGCTGTGAGAACAGATTAATGCGAAATTCTTCAATCATGAAGTACAGTTCTTTCAGGCGAGCGTCATTTTTAAACTTAAATAATTTTTCCATCCATGGGTCAACTTGATCAATGGCAGAATTGTCCCTTTGTAGGTTATTTGGCAAGCGCTCCAAACGCAAGACCAACGCCTTTAAATAACGTGGGAATTCCTGCCATATGTCCGAAGATTTCACATACACAAAGTCGGAAAGATTCATCAAATCAAGCTGATCCTCAATGTCATCGATATTTTTCCCAAACAGAGAATCGTCTAAAACCAACAATTTCCGACGAATATCCTGCCACTGGATATAAATATCACTGAGTATCAATAATGCCTCTTGCCCATGCGTTAGGAAAGATTTTTTTACATTTAAAATCAAGTTTTGAAACTCTTCAGCATTGACAGGAAGCTCATTTATTGTCATCTGCAGTGTGGCATAAACTAACATCTGCTCAAGTTTAGCCTTGTCACCCAGCGGTGAATAGGCCAAAGCCAAGGGTTTTGAAATCTGTTTTTTAAGCTGACGAATCAGATCTCCCAACTGCATATAAACCAGACGAATCACTCCTTCGCGGTGCTGACGAATCGCTTCAGCCTGATCATTAAAGGTTTGGATCACCACACCCGATTCATCTTTCGCATCGAGTTGTGCAAATGCTTTGGTTGGCACTAAAGCTTGATATTGCTTAACAATCACCCCTGTCACTTTTTGCGAGGCTTCAAAAGTAAAATTATCCGGGAAGGTTTTAAACTCGCCCTTAAGCTGTTTCACCGGACTATGCGTTTCGGTACGGCAACGTGCTTTAAGTTCAGCCAGATCGCGGCCTTTTTCAAGCACCCGACCTTTTTCATCTATGACTTTAATGAATGGCAACAAGTACTGATCCACCCGATCAAAGGAGAAATCTTTAGCCGTAATTTGCTCGCCACGTAACTGAAAAGCTAAATAACTGAAAATGTGCTCACGTAAATGTACCGCATCAATCCCGTTCATCAGCTTACGCGCAGTATCTGGAATCGGCACCAGATTACGACGTTTATCTTTAGGCAGTGATTTTAACAATGCTTCAATCAAATCCTGACGCCAGCCCGGTATGCCCCACGACCAGATATTTTCATCCACCTGCGGCAATGCCTGTACCGGAATTTTAACCGTGGCTCCATCTTCATCATGGCTTGGGTCAAAGCGATAGCTCGCTGCCAGACGTAAAGAACCGTTGTGCAGATAATCAGGAAATTGCTGTGTTGTTGGACGGTCATTCATCCACAACGCATCATCATCGACAAATAAATAACGCGGACTTTGCGGCTCAACCGTTGCACGCCAGTCTTCAAAGGTTCGTCGGCTGGCGACCTCTTCAGGGACCTTGGATGCATAGAACTGATAGATGGTTTCTTCATCGACCACCAGATCACGACGACGCAGCTTATCTTCCACACGCTCCACTTCTTCAAGCTTGAGCAAATTATGCTTTAAAAATGGTGGTGTAATACCTAAGTGACCTGTGGTTAAGGCATCTCGCAGGAAAATCTCATGTGCTGCCGGCTGATCGACCTTTTCATAGTTCATCAAACGTTTCGGTACAATAATTAAACCAAACAATGAAATCTGGTCATAACAATTGACGATGCCGGCTTTCTTCGACCAATGCGGCTCAAAATAGTGATGTTTCAGCAAATCACGCGCTGCCAGCAAAATCCATTCAGGTTCAATTTTCGCCAAAGTCCGCAAATACACTTGAGAGGTTTCCACCATCTCAAAAGCCATTACCCAGGATGCACCCGCCTTATGCAAAGTCGATGCCGGAAAAATGCGGGCTTTTTGCTGACGCACTGCCATATAGACATTTTTTTCATCGGTTTTATTGGCAATAAACGAAAGCAAACCGGTCAATAACGCACGGTGCAAGTTTTCATAACTGGCTTTTTTCTCATTAAATGAAAGCTTTAACCCTTGAGCCAATTCAGTCAATTGTTCGTGAGTTTTTTTCCATTCACGTAAACGTAACCAGCTTAAAAAGTGCTGACGGGCAAAATTACGCCGTTTGTTTTCATTCATTGAAGTACGGTTATTCTGCAAGGTTTCCCATAACTTGATGTAAAACAAAAAGTCAGAATCGCCTTCCTTAAATAACGCATGTTTTTGATCGGCTTGAGTTTGCTTATCTGCAGGGCGTTCACGCGGATCTTGTACTGCCAGTGCTGCAACAATAATCAGAACTTCATTCAGCACACCAAAATGTGCACCACCTAAAATCATACGGGCCAAACGCGGGTCAATCGGCATCTTCGCCATTTGCTGACCGATTTTGGTTAGTCCGCCTTGTGTTGCTACATTCTTAGAAACACTAGATTTTGAAGATAATTTTCCTTCTTCAACTTTAGCAGAGTTTTTCTCATGCATTGCCCCAAGCTCAATCAGCAGCTTGCGACCGTCATTCACAAGACGATGATCCGGTGGCTCAATAAAGTCAAAACTTTCCAAATCACCCAGATTCAAACTTTGCATCTGCAAAATGACCGAGGCTAAATTGGTACGCTTGATTTCTGGCTCGGTAAACTCAGGTCGGCTCAGGAAATCATCTTCTGAATAAAGTCGAATACAGACACCCGGTGCAATACGACCACAACGGCCTTTACGCTGGTTGGCTGCCGCTTGAGACACCGCTTCAATCGGTAAACGTTGCACACGTGAACGATAGCTATAACGTGAAATACGCGCAAAACCGCTGTCAATCACATAACGGATATTCGGTACGGTTAAAGCGGTTTCTGCCACATTGGTGGCAATAATAATACGTCGTCCACTGCCACCCGGATTAAAAATTCTTTGCTGTTCAGCCAAAGCTAAGCGTGCATATAAGGGTAAAATCTCGGTATGCCGTGGACCATGCTTTTGCAAGGTTTCCTGCAGTTCGCGAATTTCCTGTTCGGTACTGGCAAAAATCAGGATATCGGCATGTTCCGGATGACCTTTTTCCTGCGCATCCTGAAAACACTCATTGACCGCTTGAACCACTGCACGGGGCAGGTTCTCTTCAAAGTCATCAAACTCATCGTCATCACTACCACCAATGGTCATTTCTGAAATTGGGCGGTAACGAAGTTCTACCGGGAAACTGCGCCCTTCGACTTCAAAAATTGGGGCATCAAAAAAGTAACTGCTAAAACGGTTTACATCTAGGGTTGCTGAAGTAATGATGACTTTTAAATCACGACGCTTAGGCAAAAGCTGTTTTAAATAGCCCATGATAAAGTCGATATTGAGTGAACGCTCATGTGCTTCATCAATAATAATCGTGTCGTATTTGGTGAGGAAGCGGTCATTAGCCAATTCCGCCAGCAAAATACCATCCGTCATTAAACGGACAATAGAATCTTGCGAACCTTGTTCATTAAAGCGGATTTTAAAACCAATCGATTCACCCAGCTTTTCACCGACTTCTTCAGCAATACGTTGCGATACGCTACGTGCAGCCAGTCGTCGTGGTTGGGTATGTCCAATCATTCCGGTTAAACCACGCCCGGCCAGCATGGCAATTTGCGGTAACTGCGTCGTTTTACCCGAACCGGTTTCCCCGGCCACAATAATCACCTGATGCTGTTGAATTGCTGCAATCAGCTTGTCTTTATATTGTGTAACCGGCAGGTCTTGGTTCAGTTTGATGTTCGGGACACGTGACAGACGCTCACGAACTTTATGATTGGATTTTTCTAATAATTCCTGATATTGCTTTTCATTGGCATCTTTACCTTTGCGTAGTCGATTTAAACGATGACGGTCACGTGCCATGACCCATTGATCTACATTTAAATGACTTAACACAGATAATTTATCCCAAAACAAAAAATTGAACTGAATATTTTACGCTGTAACGCTCCAGAGAGAAAGACAGTGCAATGTTTATTGAGGAAGTTTGATGTAAAGAATCTTCAAAACCATAAAAAATAGATCACCAACTACGCTAAAATCTTCTTGGATAGCCGCTAAAATCCGCTTGTATAACAAGAATTATGCTATTCATAATCCTTAAAAATGTTTATATATTTCCTTTTATAGTGATTAATCATCTTAAAAATGATTCATTCTGCAAAAAGAAATTTAATTTAAAAAATTTACCCTTGAATTTTAGCCCTTGAGCCTTCATCTTGTTAGGCAAGCTGAAAAACTGATGTTTTGTCATTCAGTTCTTTTTATATGGCTGAAGAGATAAAGGAATCAGATTTGGTGAAATGGTGGGCTTTATCTTAGTTAATTCGGTTTTTCCGATTTCAATTATGTAAAAATACTGTTTCAGCAATAACAAAAAATTCGTTATTCTTTTGGATATCAAATACAAACCTCAATCATGGAGACAATGATGAGCTTAATTAATACAGAAGTTAAACCATTTAAAGCAACTGCATTCCAAAATGGTCAATTTATTGAAGTAACTGAAGCTGATCTTAAAGGCAAATGGTCTGTAGTATTCTTCTACCCAGCTGACTTCACTTTTGTTTGCCCAACTGAACTTGGTGATCTTGCAGACAACTACGCTGAATTCCAAAAATTAGGCGTTGAAATCTACTCAGTTTCTACTGACACTCACTTCACTCACAAAGCTTGGCATGATTCTTCAGAAGAAATCAAAAAAATCCAATATGTAATGGTGGGTGATGCGAACTGGACGCTTGCTAAAAACTTCGACGTATTAATCGAAGCTGACGGCCTTGCAGATCGTGGTACTTTCGTTATCGATCCAGAAGGTAAAATCCAAATCGTTGAAATCAACGCTGGTGGTGTTGGCCGTGATGCTTCAGAACTTCTTCGTAAAGTTAAAGCAGCTCAATACGTTCACGCTCATCCAGGTGAAGTTTGCCCAGCTAAATGGAAAGAAGGCGACGCAACTCTTGCTCCTTCAATCGACCTAGTTGGTAAAATCTAATTCGTTTTAGATTGAACTGATTCAAAAAACCACGCTTTTTAGCGTGGTTTTTTATGGACGATATTTTATGGACTATATAAAACGTTAAATATTCAATTTATCAGCTCAATTAAAAGCTTCATAACTGTTGATATAACAGCATTCTTTTATTAGATATATTACAATTTTGCTATACATGCCCTGATCTTTTTATCTTAGTTTCAAACTATGCAGTCAACACCATGCTGTATGATTGAACTAAACAATAAGGAGCGCTTATGGGAACAATGCTTGTCGTCACTTCTTATAAATACAATGCATCTTCACGTTATTTGAAAATTTTTTATAACAACGGATCAGGCGAGTTGTATCATCCGGTTCCTGAATTTATCTATAATAATTTGTTGCGCTGTAATGATAAAACCGCTTTTGTACATAAATACTTGGAATACGATGTCCAATTCACCCGTATTTCAATTCAGTAATCTAAGTCAGATTCAGTAATATAAGTCAGATACGCTAAATCAGGGCAATTTCCCTGATTTATGATTTAAAGTCTAGCGATATGCTGATCTTATTTTATTTATAGCAAATCATAAACAAACCTGCGCCTATAGACAGCGTCATGGTGATAAAACGCCCATCATTTTTGACCAGTTCAATAAAGCTTTTCACTTCTGCCGCGTGAGAGATGACATTATCGACAATCAAAATCCCGCCTTGTAACTGAATCATATTTTGCAGATACGTCCAGTAACCGACATACGCATCGCGTTCGGCATCTAATAAAATAAAGTCATATTGATCGGTACACTTTTCCAGAAATTTTTGCGCATCGCCTACCCAGAAATCAATCACCTCATCTAATCCCAACTCTTGAGCATATTGTTGTGCTTGAGCTGTGCGTGATGGATCTATTTCAATTGTAGTTACCTGTCCTTGAGTGGTTTGCGCGGCATTTGCCAGCCATAAAGTTGAATAGCCTGTCGAAGTACCAATTTCTAAAATTGATTTCGATTGCTGGATACGAATTTGCATCGCCAAAAATAATGCAGAATCAGGTTCAATATTTCGATAACGCTGAATACGCTCATGTTGTAACGCATCAAATTTGATAAAACTTTGATACAGCTCTTGCATGCGTTGTTGAAAAGTCAAACTCATGCTCATAGCAGATGTCCCTATCTTTACCGGTTATTCTGAGTCTAACTTATCTATGCCAGAAATCTAGATTCAAGACGTTTTTTGAATCAATTTAAATCGCGGAAGGGTTTGACCATCCGCAAGGGTGACCGTTTCCTGAAACATCTCTAAAGGACGCACCCACATGGAATAATCACCATATAGGCATTGATACACCACAAGCTTTTCACGCGTTTCACTATGGGTTGCCACATGAAACACCTGGTATAAATTGCCTTTATAATGTTGATAAATCCCAGATTTAAGGTTCATTACTTGTTACCTCTTAAAATACTTGCGCTCATCATAATCAAAATTTCTGCTAGTCATGACACAAATCTGTTTCTTTGCCTAAAATATCCAATAAATACTTGAATATTCACATTAAACCCTCATCTTTAGTGTAGAAAGTTAAGTCAAGTAAATATTCGCACAATCTATTTATCCGATTATTTATATTAAAATGAATTGTTTTACCTATTTAATAATTTGCACTAATATAGCTTTATTAAATAAACATTTACTCCCTTGGAGACGTTAGCCATGTTAGACCAAAACACTTCAGCGCAACTTAAAACCTTATTACAACGTCTGGAAAGCCCGATTGAACTGGTGGCATCTCTCGATTCATCTGACAAATCGGACAAGATCAAGGAACTAGTGACTGAGGTTGCGGCATTGTCGGATCAGGTCACTGCCCGTTTTGACGGCAGCAACAAGCGTACCCCAAGCTTCGGGATTGCCAAAGTCGGTGAACAGCCGCGCGTGAACTTTGCCGGCTTGCCGATGGGACATGAATTTACCTCTTTGATCCTGGCATTGCTGCAGGTTTCCGGTTATGCACCGAAAGTCTCTGATGAAGTGCTGGCTCAAATCAAGGGCTTGAATTTAAGCTCTGACTTTGACGTGTTCGTATCCTTAAGCTGCCATAACTGTCCGGACGTGGTGCAAGCCTTAAACCTGATTGCGATCAACAATCCGGGTACAACCGCGACCATGATTGACGGGGCCTTTTTCCAGGACGAAGTGGAAGAGCGCAAAATCATGGCGGTTCCAATGCTGTTCCAGAATGGCGAGCACATTGGTCAGGGCCGTATGACGCTGGAAGAAATTGTGGCCAAACTGGATTCAGGCTCATCTGCCAAAGAGGCTGAAAAACTCAATGCCAAAGGCGCATTCGATGTACTGGTGATTGGCGGTGGCCCTGCAGGCAACACAGCTGCGATCTATGCGGCACGTAAGGGCATTCAAACCGGGATTGTAGCTGAACGCTTCGGTGGTCAGGTCATGGATACCATGGACATTGAAAACTACACTTCAGTACAAAAGACTCAAGGTCCAAAATTTGCCGCTGAAATGGAAGCGCATGTGCGTGCTTATGATGTCGACATCATGAACCTGCAAAAAGTGGCTGCCATTAAAGGTGCCGATGAAACCGCCAACGGTCTGGTTGAAGTGACTTTGGAAAATGGCGCGAAGTTAGAATCAAAAACCATTATCCTTTCTACCGGTGCACGCTGGAGAGAAATGAATGTTCCGGGTGAGCAGGAATATAAAACCCGTGGTGTGGCGTACTGCCCGCACTGTGACGGTCCATTATTCAAAGGCAAACGTGTTGCAGTGATTGGTGGCGGCAACTCGGGTGTGGAAGCAGCGATTGACCTTGCGGGTATTGTCGAGCATGTGACTTTAGTTGAATTTGATACCAAACTGCGTGCCGACCAGGTATTGCAAGACAAACTCAACAGCTTGCCGAATACCACGGTGATTATGAATGCACTTTCTACAGAAGTGGTCGGTGACGGTTCACAGGTGACTGCACTGAAATATAAAGACCGTGCCACTGATGAAATTAAAACTGTTGAACTTGCCGGGATCTTTGTACAGATCGGTCTGTTGCCAAACACCGATTTCCTGAAAGCATCTAAAGTGGAATTAAGCAACCGCGGCGAAATCGTGATTAACGAGCGCAACGAAACCAGCGTCAAGGGTGTGTTTGCTGCAGGTGACTGTACTACGGTGCCGTACAAACAGATCATCATTGCCACAGGTGAAGGTGCGAAAGCATCGCTTTCAGCATTCGATTACATTATCCGTTCTGGGCAATAATTGCATTATCCAAGCAATTAACTTTGGATAAAATAAACATAGGCTTATATCTATCTGTAGATATAAGCCTTTTTTTTAACTCAAGTTTTTTCACCAAACGTTACATTTAATTAACAATTTTAGAGCGTTATTTAGACGACTTTTCGATTATATTCGCTTTATCCCATCTTTTCTTTATGGGTAAAACAATTAGAAGGATAGATGAAAATGAATAAATTACTTGTTGCTTTAGGTCTTGCTGCTACTGTTGCTTTAGTTGGTTGTAACAAAGACAAGGCGCCTGAAACAGGTGCAACGACTGGTGAACATTTAGAAGGCGCTGCTAATCAGGCAGGTC
Organism: Acinetobacter sp. F16; assembly: GCF_052712855.1. Lineage (NCBI taxonomy): Bacteria > Pseudomonadati > Pseudomonadota > Gammaproteobacteria > Moraxellales > Moraxellaceae > Acinetobacter > Acinetobacter sp. F16. The sequence goes on along the minus strand of NZ_JBRATK010000001.1, from coordinate 41,861 downwards.
ATGATATTTCTAATACAACTTCTGAAGCAGCGAATGACACTGCAACAGCAATGGATAATGCAGCTGATGCCACTGCAGAAGCCGCAAATACTGCTGCTGACCGTGCCGAAAATGCTGCAGAGGATGCCAAAGAAGCAGCGAAAGATGCGACTGCAGCAACTGCCGGTGCTGTAGAAAATGGCGCTGCTAACGTTAAAGAAAGAGCTCAACAATAAGTGTAACTGTTGAACTAAAAAAGCTCCTGATCAGGAGCTTTTTTATTTTCCAATCTTGTTTATTTTTCCAATCTTGCTTTTAGCTTTCAATTTCCTATATGGTTGAAGTGCCAATACTTTTTAAGAGCATGTTTAGATGTCATATTCTCATCATAGCGAACAACATTATATTCATAGAACAGGTTGGCTTCGCGCAGCAGTACTGGGTGCAAATGATGGGATTATTTCAGTCACCAGTTTAATCATGGGGATGGCCGCCAGCGGTGCTTCAACCCAAACCTTATTGGTCACTTGTGTAGCAGGCCTGATTTCAGGGGCAAGCTCCATGGCCGCAGGGGAATATATTTCTGTCAAGTCACAAGTCGATATTGAAAAAGCGGATTTACATATGGAAGCACGTGAGCTAGAGCGTAATCCGGGCCATGAACTGAAAGAACTGACTCAAATTTATGTCATGCGAGGCTTAAAACCTGAACTTGCCCATGAAGTTGCAGTGCAACTGACGGCGAATAATGCTTTAGAGGCGCATGCCCGTGATGAGATTGGCATTCATGAAAATACAGCTGCCAATCCACTACAAGCAGCAGGTTCTTCTGCCCTTGCCTTTGCACTGGGTGCCCTATTCCCCATGTTCTCGATTTTAATTAGTCCCGAACAATATGTGGCAAACACCGTCATGATCGTTGGAATTCTATCGCTGGCTGCACTGGGTGCGTTATCTAGTCATTTCGCTGGTACTTCAATGCTCAAGGGCAGTTTACGGGTGACACTATGGGGAATTCTTGCCATGATATTTTCCAGCGCGATTGGTTCTTTATTTAATGTCTCTACATTTTAATTGATTTATTATGATTTTAATCAATATAACAAATCAGTTATTCTCAATTAAATTACTTATAATCTATAAGTTTTAATACTATGTATACGTGAATAATCGATTAAAATATCACTATTCATTTATTTAATTTTATACTCCCATGACTGTTATCGCTGCAAAATCTGATCGATCTAATCTATCGATCTGGGTTGCTCTTTTTCTATTATTGGTGGGTACACTCGGTGCCTATCAAGTGGTTGGGCTGAATCAAGCCTTATTGTTCCTGGTTGGCGGTGCCTTGGGCATGACGCTTTATCATGCTTCATTTGGTTTTACATCCAGCTGGCGTGTTTTTATTAAAGAACGTCGTGGTCGTGGCTTGCGTGCACAAATGATTATGCTGGGTCTTGCGGTATTGCTATTCTTCCCGGCTTTAGGCGCAGGCGAGTTATTTGGCAATCCTGTCAGAGGCAATGTCAGCCCTGTTTCCATGTCCGTGATGATTGGTGCTTTTATCTTTGGTATAGGCATGCAATTAGGCGGCGGTTGTGCATCCGGTACGCTCTACACCGTAGGCGGTGGCAGCGCCCGCATGATCGTAACGCTGATTTTCTTCTGCCTCGGCTCTCTAATTGCAACCACGCATTTAGACTGGTGGTTTAACCTGCCTCATCTTGCACCTATTTCCATTGTTTCAAGCTTGGGCGTTATTCCTGCACTCATTATCAGTTTTGTCCTGTTTGCTGGGATTGCATTTGCAACCATTCATTTTGAGAAAAAACGTCATGGTTCACTTGAAGCTGAACCTCAAGCGCAAACCCAAGGTTTGAAACGTTTCTTGCGTGGTCCATGGCCGTTGGTCTGGGGCGGAATTATTTTAACCTTGCTCAACTTTGCCACCTTGGCTTTAGCCGGTCGTCCTTGGGGTGTAACTTCTGCACTGGCAGTTTGGGCGGCAAAATCTGCGAGTTTGATGGGTGTGGATGTTGCTTCTTGGGCTTATTGGCAACAACCCGCCAATGCTAAAGCCTTAGCTGAATCATTGTGGTTCGATATAACGTCGATGATGAACTTCGGCATTATGCTGGGTGCATTGTTGGCAGCAAGTCTGGCCGGTAAATTTGCGCCTAACCTGAACATTCCAAAACGCTCACTGATTGCTGCGGTTATTGGCGGTTTACTCTTAGGTTACGGCGCGCGTTTGGCCTATGGCTGTAATATCGGCGCTTACTTCAGCGGTATTGCCTCAGGCAGTTTACATGGCTGGTTGTGGCTGATTTTCGCCTTTATCGGCAATAGCATTGGTGTCAAACTTCGTCCGATTTTCTTCCCGGGTGAACGTCCACAACCTGAAAAATTAACTGGTTGTTAAAGCCCGTTTAAGATTATAAAAAGCCCATCAAGTGATGGGCTTTTTATACATTTTATTTTTAGTATTTAGTTTAAAGCGGCTTTTAAATTACAGCCAAAGCCCATTATTTCCTGAGCCTGACGGTATGTGGTATAGCGATTTAAAATAAAATCATAAAACTGATCGGCATTTGCAAAACTTTTTTCCAAGTCTTCAGCTTGCATATTGGGTAACTGAACTTGTCCGATTAAATTCAGGTTTTGATTGCCCAAATGATACATCTCGGCAAAATATCCATTCATCATTTCACAATAGGCCTGTTTGACCGGTTTTAATGAGGTCCGGCTCACTGCATTCTGATCCAGTGTCTTGAGCTGATTGACATCCAGTACAGACTGATCTGAAAAGGCAATATTATTGGTTTTTTTAAATGCCTGATAATCTTTTGATAACTGTTGATTTAAAGTCTCGAAACGCTGTTGCAAACTTGCGGCATCTTGAACTTTGTATTGCTGAGGATCAACTGGGGCTTTATGCTGTTCAGAGCTTGAACATGCTGAAAATAATAAACTTGAAATTAAAGTCGCACAAATTAACGGCTTGATCATAACTTGCCTAATAGTCACCTTATACAGCACAACATTATGCCTGAAATATCCAGTTAAATTGACTTTTCATTCATATAGCGCCAATAGCGTTTTGGTACATATTGAATGTGCAATTTCATGTTTTGCCGTGCTTCAATATTGACACTGCGGAAATAATCTTTCCACAGCTGATCATACAGCCATTCTTGCTCGTCCAGTTCTACGCTAAAAGATTGGCTAAAACCAGTCGCAAGATTGGCATCCACCTCACAGGCATTCATTTCAACTTGATGAACCTTTTGCAAGTCATAATAAATGCCATAGTTACGCTTTTCATCATAAATCAGCCAGGCCTGGTCCTGATAACGCGCTTTAAAATGCCGTTCAATCAACGGCAGAACATTAAAATCCGGTCGAACCAGACTTAAAAACAAACCATTCTGACATTTCTTAAAACGTACAAATGCTTCCATACGATGCTTTTCACGCCCGACCTGCTTGGTCCACTGGGCCAAAGCCAGAACATCGGGATGCCCATAATTTTCATCCACCTTATATTTATGCTGAAAAATATACAGGCAATAATTAAACAAGTGCTGATAAGCGGCTTGATTTTCAGATAGAAAAGTATAGTAAAAATTGCGCTGACTCTGAGCCGAGGTTCTTTGCCGTAGTCCTTGCCAGACGCGCTGTGCCTGCTCATCATTTGAAGCCACCTGAATAAAATCATCAAATAGTCCCTTTTGGGCATGCGCATCACTGCTGACATAAACCTGAAAATCTTTAAATTGAAAGGCACGAAATACACAGCTCAGCAAACCGGTCATACTGCCATCAAAGCAATAGGTTGCCATCAGAAACCAAAACCTAACTGCGGGGAAAGTTGCTGAGTATATTTTGACTGTCCCGACTGTAGAATTTGATGACGAATCTGGCTCGGTAACTGGTCTTTGATGAATTTTGGCGTATCGGCACAGCGGATAAAATGCTGCGCGCGGTTATATGCCACCCCGATACGTTTTAATTGATCGATATGAATTTGACCAAAACGACGGGCCTGGACAATTTTTTTTGCAGATCGCACACCAATTCCTGGCACCCGTAAAATCATCCGATAATCAGCACGGTTTAAGTCGACAGGAAATTGCTCCGGATGACGCAATGCCCAACCCAGTTTTGGGTCGACATCTAAATCCAGGTTCGGATGCTTTTCATCGACCAGTTCAATCGCATCAAAACCGTAAAAACGCATTAACCAGTCACTCTGGTATAAACGGTTTTCCCTGAGTAAAGGCGGCGCAGATCCAACCGCAGGCAAGGCTTTTTCTTGTTCATTAATCGGAATATAGCCGGAATAATAGACGCGCTTAAGTTTAAATTCCTTGTAATGACGATCCGCCATTAAAATAATGTCCTGATCGGTTTCACTATATGCCCCCACCACCATTTGTGTAGTTTGCCCTGCTGGAACAAACTTAGGAACGGAGCGTATGAGCTTGCCTTCATCTTTAAATTGAATTAAACGGTCACGTACAATACCCAAATCTTTTTGCACTTCTGCATGGTTTTTTTCCGGCGCAAACTTTTGCAAGCCAGCTTCAGTCGGCATCTCCAGATTAATACTCATCCGGTCTACATATAAACCCGCTTCGGTAATGATTTCCTGTGATGCTCCAGGAATGGTTTTTAGATGAATATAACCGTTAAAATTTTCTTCCAGGCGTAATTTTTTCACCACTTGCAGCATACGTTCCATGGTGTAATCTGCCGATTTAAAAATACCGGAACTTAAAAATAAGCCTTCAATATAATTGCGGCGATAAAAGTTCATGGTCAAATCAACCACTTCCTGCACGGTAAAGGCAGCCCTTTTCACATCATTGGAACGCCGTGACACACAGTAAGAACAGTCAAAAATACAGACATTGGAAAACAGGATTTTTAATAAAGATACACAGCGCCCATCTTCGGTATAGCTGTGGCAAATCCCGGAACCGGTATTGCCCAAGCCCTTGTGCTTATTTTTACGGTTACTGCCACTTGAGGAGCACGACACATCATACTTGGCAGCATCGGCTAAAATTTGCAGTTTTTCACGGATCCGTTCAGACATGAGCAGGCAGCATTTGATGATAAAAACACATTATAAATTTTAATTTTATAACGCGATGTTCACTAATCTTGAACGCGACAAAGACTGACGTTTCGTTTTGACGTTTTATTTTTAAGCTGGCTACCAAAGACCTATCTTATTTCGCCAGAAAATAACGAATATGATTTGCTTAATCTGGATGGCTTGGGCAAAGTAATATGCATGAGGAGGAGGAGCCGAATATGACTTTATTAGAACAACTCGAGATTAAACATCCTATTTTCCTGGCCCCGATGGCTGGGGTTTCTACTCCAGAACTGGCGGCTGAAGTTTCCAATCAAGGCGGCTTGGGTTCACTCGGTTTGGGCGCAAGTTCTGTTGAAGCAGCACGTCAACAAATTTTAGAAACTCAGGCATTGACCCACCAGCCTTTTCAGGTAAATTTCTTTTGCCATCAAAGTCTAGAACTCGACCATGATGCCGCAAAGCAATGGATTCAATATTTGGCACCGCAATTTAAGAAATATGATGCTGTGCCGCCCACAGAATTAAAATGCATTTATCCCAGCTTTCTAGATCATGACGACTATTTAAACCTGGTTTTAGAAACCCGACCTAAGGCCGTCAGTTTTCACTTTGGTATTCCCCATCCCCATCAAATTCAAGCTTTAAAACAAGCGGGCATTATCACTATGGTTTCGGCAACCAATCTGGCTGAAGCGCTTGAAATTGAAGCTGCCGGCATAGATGTGATTATTGCTCAAGGCATTGAGGCGGGTGGACATCGCGGGATTTTTAACGAAACTTTTGACAGTGCTGTTAAAACCTCAGACTTGGTTCAATTGCTCAAACAGTCTTGCCGCTTGCCTATTGTGGCTGCTGGCGGGATTATGAATGGACAGCAAGCCCAGTTATTAATCAAGTTAGGTGCAGCAGCCGTTCAACTGGGGACTGCTTTCGTACAATGCAAAAGTTCCAATGCCAATGCCGCGTATCGAAAAGCCCTGTTTAGCAAACCGATTACCCAAATTAGCGCCAGTATTTCTGGCCGACCTGCCCGTGGCCTGATTAATCACTGGCATACCCAAATCGATCGTCCTGAACGACCGGCTGTTGCGACCTACCCCTATTGCTATGACTTGGGCAAACAACTCAATGCCGCGGCAACAGCGCAAGGCGATTATGGTTTTGCTGCATTCTGGGCAGGAACCAATGTGGCTCAGATTCGAGAAATAGAAGCTCCCGATTTAATTAACCAGCTGGTTCTGGAAATGAGCCAAGCCTAATCAAATCGGCAAAAAACCTCTCCACGTGGAGAGGTTTTTTCTAGGCAAAATTTTATATATACAGAATACGACTTAACGGGTATTACGATGCCAGGCATCTATTACTGCAAATTTGGCTTCCTCCCAATTTAAACGGGATTTATCCTTGGCCTGTTCCCATTTAGTACGCAGGTCAGGTTCAGCCTGATCAAAGTCGTTGTAATGGTTACGGTTTTCATAACCGAGACGATAAGCCCCACGATAATCGCGATCATAGTCGAGATCATTATAAGTATTACGTGTCTCATGGAAATAAGGTCGATCTTTATGCTGCTCTCTCCAGTAATGGTCTTCCTCTTCTGGATTGGCAGATTGTGCGATGTCATTACCAGCAAGTCCGCCTACGACCCCCCCGATCAGACCACCCACCACTGCGCCTGGAGGGCCACCGATCATACCCAGTGTCGCCCCAACAGCTGCTCCGCCCACAGTACCGGCACTGGTCGCAGCCAGATGATCACCCGCTTCGGTCATATCTGGAACCCGATGGCTTTCAGTCGCTGGCGAATTCAGGTCAGGACGTGCACTATCATCAGTAGGTGGACTAGATTTTAGTGAATCGCTATTGAGTACATCACTGCGTTCTGGAGAACGTTCTGTAGGAGCTGCAGGATTAATATCTGAAACTGGTCGATTGGTATTCGTCATTGTTCATCTCCCTCGATATTCTTATTTAAACAAATTTCTTATTTAAACAAATTTCTTATTTAAACAAATTGCGTGAACAAGATTGAAATTACATCTTGTTATGTAGGTAGACTTTCAGCATAGAGAAAGTTCAGGTAAATAATGTTCAAGTCCTGTCCAGTTTCAGTGAATAAAATGCTGCGCTATGTATAAGAAGATATTTCATGTAACCGGCGTGTTGAAAAAAACATGACCCAAGATAAAAAAGGTACTGTTTCCACAACAGTACCTTGATTGATTTTTCTATAATTATTGATTACATATTGATCACATCAGGGTTGCAGCAAATTGACCTGTTCCACTTGCACATCACTCATAATTTCCCCTTGAGCAAGTAACTGATTGAAATAGTCTTCAACTACATTGAACTGCTCAGCCGTACTTTCAACCTTGTACATGTTCTGACGGAACTCATTGCTTGAACGTAAGCCTTTGGTATACCAGGCAATATGTTTACGCGAAATCCGGCAACCTGAATATTCACCATAGAAGTCATAAAGTTCAGATAAATGCCCCAACAGCACATCTTTCACTTCTTGGATATTCGGTGCAGCCAAGTGCGTACCTGTGGCTAAATAGTGAGAAATTTCACGGAAAATCCACGGTCTGCCCTGTGCCGCACGCCCGATCATGACCGCATCAGCGCCGGTATAGTCGAGTACATATTTGGCTTTTTCAGGACTGTCGATATCGCCATTGGCAATCACCGGAATAGTCAGCATCTGTTTGACTTCTTTAATCAAACTATAGCGCGCGGTATTTAAGTACATATCTTCACGGGTTCGGCCATGCAAGGCCAATGCAGCGATCCCCGCCTCTTCCGCACGTTTCGCTACCCGCATAATGTTTTCATGACCATTTAAATAACCCAAACGGGTTTTTAAAGTCACTGGTACATCCACAGCAGCCACGACAGCATCTAAAATACGTGCCACCAGATCTTCATCTTTTAATAATGCGGAACCTGCCAATTTATTACAGACTTTTTTAGCCGGGCAACCCATGTTGATGTCGACAATCTGTGCGCCATTGGCGACCTGATAACGCGCCGCTTCGGCAAGCTCGAACGGGTCTGAACCTGCAATCTGTGCAGATATAGGCGCAATTTCGCCATCAAAATTGGCTCGGTATAAACTTTTCTTACTCATGCGCAAGGTTTGGTCTGAGGTCATCATTTCACTGACCGCATGCCCTGCACCAAAATATTTACACAACGTCCGAAATGGACGATCCGTAACACCTGCCATAGGAGCAACAATTAAATTATTTGACAGCTGATATGGACCAATATACATATAAATTCATCACTTTTTCGACCGGCATAGTATACTGCATCTACTGTATTGGCTCATCTTTTTGGACTATGTTTTCATCCTTATGAAAAAGAATTTTTTTATTTCATCTCATGTTAAATCCTTGAGTATTCTGGCTTTATCTCTAAGTTTAGTGGCATGTGGAGATAACTCCTGGTGGTCAAAAAATAATGAACCGACCCTAGAAGAAGATCAAATCAAGCGCCTTGTTCCACCACGTGTCAATGATCGTAGCGCATGGGCCAAAGATATTTTTGATATTAGTGACCAGCTCGGTATTCCCCAAACCAAAGAAAATATTTGCAGTATTGTAGCAGTGGTCGATCAAGAATCGAACTTTGTTGCCGACCCGCAAGTACCCGGTTTAGGGGTAAAAGCGGTTAAAGAAGTTCAAGACCGTCTGGATGAAAAATTTAAAGATAAATTAGGTGATGCAATTGGCGGAACTGTTGCCGGCTATTTCCAGGAAGTGTTAAAAAATCAGCCGAGTCCTGAAGATAACTATTTAAGCCAAATGCGTCGGGTTAAAACCGAACGTGAATTGGATGAATTATATCGTGAAATTTTTGCCTATATGTCAAAACATTATCACGTCAGTGCATTAACCGGTGCAGCCAAACTGGTTGGACAAGACATTGGTGAAAAATTAAATCCAATTACCACACTGGGCTCAATGCAGGTTCATATTGGTTATGCCAAAGAGCACAAACGTCAAGGCGGCAATATTGCCGAATTACGGACCGATTTATATAGCCAATATGGTGGTTTGTATTACGGCATTCATCGTTTAATGATGTACCCTGCCGATTACGATAAAGCGATTTATCGTTTTGCAGACTATAACTCTGGCATGTATTCAAGTCGCAATGCGGCCTTTCAAAGCATGCTGAATGATTTAACGGCAGCTGAGCTAGACCTGGATGGCGACTTATTACTTTACACGAAAGAGGGTTCAATCCGTTCTGCCGGCAGCCAGTCTGAACGCGAGCTGATCAGTGTTTTTGCAGCCAACAATATCTTAGTTACACCGCGACAAATTCGTTCTGACTTGAAAAAAGAAAAAAATAAAGGTTTTGAAGATACAGCCACCTATCGTGCTGTATCTAAGCTCTATCAGGAGAAAACAGGCAAAGATCCTATTTATGCAATTATGCCTGAAGTGATCATTTCTGGCCCTAAACTAAGCCGTGAATATAATACCAACTGGTTTGCGACACGTGTAAATGGAAGATATCAATCATGTATGCAACGGGCAAAAAGAATAAAAATTTAGCGCTCTTTGATTTTGATGGAACCCTGTGTAAAAAAGACAGTTTCACAGGGTTTATCTTCTATGCTTTAAGAAAAAGACATATCGTCAAACAAGGCATCAAAATCCTCCCTTGGATTCAAGCCTATTATTTAAATGTCTACCCTGCGCCAGCCATGCGCTCTAAATTATTTCGCGCCATGTTTAGCAATGCAGATGCTTTAGAGTTACAGCAGATTGCACAGGACTACGCAGCAAGTTTAATGTCTCAATTAAATCTGCCATTGCTTAAACAACTTAAACAACATCAAGCTTTGGGCGATGAAGTTGTACTGGTTTCAGCATCGGTTGATGTCTATCTGCAACATGTTTGCAACTTATTGAATATTGACTTAATTTGCACTCAGACTGAACAGGTCAATAATATCTATACTGGGCAATACACCACCCCCGATTGTAGCTCGGCACAAAAAAGACAACGAATTTTAGAAAACTATCATTTAGATGATTATGCTGTGATTTATGCCTATGGCAATAGTATAGAAGATAATGAAATGCTTGCGCTTGCTGATCATGCTTATATGGTTGGGGTAGATAAAATCCTCCCTAAATTACCAACAGGCATTCAAATTGCAATTTAACTTTAAAGAAGTTTAATCAAATTAATTTTTTCTAAATAATAAATATAATTATCACAATTTAACAATAATTAAAATTAAACCAATGTTTTATTGATAAAAAATTCAGCCTAATCAAATAATATATAGTGATGCCATTCACACAATTTTTATTTATAGCTAAATAAGCAGCCCTACATGAGGGAAAGACAATATTATGAATTTATTCGACCCTCCAAAGCTGGTGAAAGGTATATATATTCGTTTTGGCGAAAATCCATTTTTATTGTTATCTTTATTTTCTTGCCAGGCAATCAAACAAAATTGGACACAACAAGAAATTGCAAATGTCCTAAGCAAAGCAAAAAAAGGCAATTACATGCATTTGATTAAAACGCTTCAAGCTCATATACATAAATAAAAAACCACTTCAATTGAAGTGGTTTTTTATTTCAAATTTCATTTATTTCTTAAATGGAAAAGCATATTTTGCAATACGCTTAATCACGCTGCCATATTGTTTGATCAGACTGGCATTGTTGTAGTTCAAGCCATACTTTTCACAAACAGCTTGTACTTTTGGCGCCATTTTACGATAGCGACGTGCCGGAACATCTGGATATAAATGATGTTCAATTTGATGACTTAAATGACCCGTCAAAATATGGAAGGCTTCTGAACCAGTTAAATTCGATGAACCGCGAATCTGACGCATATACCAATGTCCACGACTTTCATTTTCAAGTACTGTTTTCGGGAAGACTTCAACATCCTTAGTGAAGTGACCACAGAAAATAATACTAAAAGTCCAGATATTACGCATGCCATTCGCCACCAAGTTACCTGCTAAAACAGGTAAAGCTGCCGGACCGGCAATCAATGGGAAGAACACGTAATCTTTAAACAGTTGTTTAGTGATTTTGCGTTGCATTGGACGCCATTCTCGTTTCGCTTGCTCTTTGGTTTTACGCCCTTTCAAGACTTTACCAATTTCAAGATTTTGAATTGCCACGCCCCATTGGAACAACAGACAAAATGGAATCGCATAAATTGGTTGTAACAAATAGCCAGGTTTCCAGCGCTGTTCTGGGAAAAGTCGAAGCAATCCATAACCGATATCATCATCCATACCTTTAATATTGGTATAGGTGTGATGTTTATAGTTATGGGTTTGACGCCAGTTATCCGCTGTACCGACAATATCCCACTCATAAGATGGACCATGGAATTTTGGATCGTTCATCCAGTCATATTGACCATGCATGACATTATGGCCCAGCTCCATGTTTTCCATAATTTTGGCAAAGCCAAGTAAACCAGTACCTAAAACCCAAGCCGGCGGGAACCAGCCTGCAAACAGACAGGCACGTCCAGCAATAGAAGCATAACGAATGGTTGAATAAACACGACGAATATATTTCGCGTCTTTTTCACCAATATCATCCAACACTTCTTGTTTAATGGCATCTAACTCACGTGCCAATCCATCTAATTGAGATTGAGTGAGCTCACCATTTTTAGGATTCTTAAAATATTCTATTTTTACGGGCATATTCATGATATTTGACTCACTTATAAATCAATAACAAGATCAGACTGTGCTGAATTGACACAAATTTTTAATAAATTACCAGGTTCTGAATTTTGTCCGCCATTGACCAAATTCTTGGTTGAACCTTCAACTTTATTGCAGACACATTTATTACAGATGCCCATACGGCAACCATGGGTGGGTTTTACATTCTGCTGTTCAAGGCTAACTAAAATCGACTGGCCTTTTGGAATAGCGAGCACTTTTTTCGATTTCAATAAAGTCACATTGACAAAGCCAGTCTCAGAATTTTCGACAGGTGTCATGCTGAAAGCTTCACTTTTAAAACTTTGCGCATGTGCAAATAACTGTTCAGCCTGTGCGATGAATCCAGATGGACCACATGCGTACACCACGCTATTTTCAATATTTTCCAGCAATGCAGCATGAGCAGAGTTTAAACGTTCGCCAGCATCGACTTCTTGGGTATAAAAAACCTGAAAGGAGAAATTCGGATATTGCTCGGCAAGCTGCTCAAAACGTGATTTAAAAGCCACATCTGCATACTCTTTCACCCAATACAGCAATTGAATTGGCGCTTGAGTCATTCGATCTGTTTTAGAAAGCGCTTTAAGCAAACTTAACATTGGGGTAATGCCGCTACCTGCAGCAAGCAACAGCATCGTTTGAGCCTGTTCTGGTAACAGCATGTCGCCATACGGCTGACCAAATTCCAGGATATCCCCGACTTTAGACTGTTCAACCAACCAAGAGCTAACTTTACCTTGATCGACTTTTTTAACCGTCAACAAGACGTGCTGAGAATCAAGTTGAGTCAAACTATAGCTGCGTTCATAGCGAATGCCGTCGACTTCCACAAAGATCGGATGATGCTGCCCTGCTTGCCCAAGCTCAAAATGACGATTGACCTGAATGGTTAAACTTACCATGTTCTGAGCAGAATTTTCTTTTTGAACAATTTTTCCCAAAGCTTGGTTAAATGACCAAAGCGAGTTAAATTTTTGCAGCCAAAAGTTTGCTGCATGCTGATCAATAACAGTTTCAGCAAGTGAAGCCAAGGGAGATTTCGTTTTTTCTAACACATGCATAGTAAGCACCACGCGATTGAATTTTAATTATTATACACATGTATATATATTTGTATATATATCTGTATTGTTTCTATTCATTTCCCAAGCGAGCCAGCAACAGCTATAATGTTTTGGTGTCTCTAATCCTTTGAAAAATATGAATCAGTTTTCGATCAAAAAAAATGTTGATGCCACAATTGCCGCACAAAGTCTTGCTCATGAGCCAGTTGTAGTCCGCACGGTCGGTCGAAAAGCAACAATTACCAAAGAAGAACTGTTTCAGGCCGCGCTCAATCTCATTGGTCCTCAAAAAAGTATTGCATCTTTAAGCCTGCGCGAAGTTGCCCGCGAAGCAGGTATTGCCCCAAACAGTTTTTACAGACATTTCAGAGATATAGATGAACTTGCAATTGAGTTGATTGATCGTGCAGGTATTGTGCTGCGTCAAATTTTGCATCAGGCACGTTTAAAAGCCTCAAAACAAAACAGTATTATTCGCAGTTCAGTTGAAATTTTTATTGAGCAGCTCGATGCCGATGAAGGAAATTTAAGCTTATTGCTTCGTGAAGCCTATACGGGTTCCGCTTCATATAAATCAGCAGTGGGACGCCAATTAAATTATTTTCAGCAAGAACTGCAAGAAGATTTAATTCGTCTGGAACGTCTCAATCACAGTAAATTGTTTCATCCTGACATTGTGGCAAAAGCGATTACCCAACTGGTGTTTAATATGGGTGCAACAGTGATTGACATGCCCATAACTGAACGCAAAGAAATTGCAGAACAAACCATGATTATGATTCGCATGATTTTAGAAGGCGCGCGTCATTTGGATGAAGCGCAAATTCGCTAGGGGTTGAATTTGAGGATTCAATATTGATTGAATCCTGAGCTTATCTTTTTAAATGTTTTTTTGCCGAGCAATAATCTGTTTAACCAGTTCAGCGGTTTTTTCAGGCTGTTCCAACGGAAACATATGCCCGCCTTGCATCAAACTATAATTAATTTGATAGGTCTTTTGCATCCCTTGCGGAAAACTTTGCTTATAAAATGGACTATTCTGCGCACTAATTAAATGTACAGGTACAGCCGGTGCTTTCCTTGGCGTACGCCACCACCATGCAGGTACCGTTCTAAAAATCTGCGCTTCAACCCTTTTAGGTACTGCCAAAGTTAAGCCACCCCGTTTCATATCTGGTTGCAAACCACAGGCTAAAAAATCCTGAAAACAGCTTTCATCAAAATGTTTAAATAACGGATTATGCCGCATGGAAGTATAGGCTTGCTCATGATTTTCCCAGTGATCTGTTCGTTTCAGGGTGATTCCTGCCGGAGTCAATTGATCGATTGCCTTGAGTTTTAATTTTTTTGCAATCTCGAATATTGGAGACTTTGAACCAATCACAAAAGGCGGATCCATAATGACTAATTGTGAAAATAAATCAGGACGTTTATACGCAGCCATTAACGTGACCAGTGAACCAAAGGAATGTCCAAGACCGATCACCTTTTTTCTATGAAATTTCTGCTCAATATCATCAATAACTTGATCGACTAAATAACGCCAGTCATGCGTTATGGGATATTGTGGATTGAGTCCAATCATCGGAATGGACTTCAAATCAAACTCATCTTCAAAGCAAGCGAAAAACTTTTGATAACTTGGCGCAGGAATGCCATTGGCATGAGTAAAATGAATCGCAGTCTTTTTAAATGATAAATCCTTCACAACTCTGCTCTTCCTTGATTAGATCGATGAACATCGTCTAGCTTAAGCAAAAGCCTGCCTGATTCAAATCACTAAATCATGGATAAGCTGACTTCTAAGTCAGTCTTTCTTTAGCCTGAAAAATTATTATAAAAATATTTTGCAACTCGCTTGTGATTATTTCTTTGAAATAACCAAAGCCTGATTGCCTAGGAAAATTGCGCCACACGTGGTTTTATCTCCAGCAATAACAATTGCTCGTCCTTGCACTACGGTTGATTGATCTGCTGCAATTGCAGACACCATAGCTTGGCATTTTGGACAATAATGTTTCATACCATGCAAATGCACCGCAATGCCATTAATGATAAAGGTATTTTCACATTCTGAGACAACGCCACCATGCGTGGTTGAAGAACCAATAGTCACTAAAGCTTTAGCCATCATTATTCTAATTTGATTTATAAAATTTATGCGCCATTTTAACATGAGATGACTTCCAGATTTTATATCTTCCATTGTTCACGCAAATAAAACCTATAGAATCTTAAGCAATAAAAAAGCACCCGAAGGTGCTTTTTAAACAAGTTTCGAAATTATGGTTTAACCACAACCAACACTTGAATGGCTTCTGGTGTCACAGATAAACCATCAAGCAAGCTAATGCCTTCTGATTGTAATTTTTGTAGACGAGCAATTTCATCTTCACGAATACTTGGATTAAATTGCTTCAAGTAGCTTAAACGGTCAATTTCATATTGCCATTTATTGCCATACACTTCTTTGGCTTGTTTCTTAAAGTTTGGTAATGCTGTCTTAGCAATATCAAGCGCCTGTGTATAGCGTTGCTCAATCACATCACGGCGGGCTTTAACCACCTGACGGCAGCTATTGCTATCCAAATGATGCAAATACGGTTTCAAGATACTTGGATCAATCTTGGCAGACAAGTCCTGACCGGTTTCACTGAGCAATACGCGAATCAACTGCTGAGGCAAGCTTGAAGGCAGATTCAATGATTTAGGCGCAATGACATCCACTTTAAACCACACTTCTAACAGCAAAGAACCCTGTTTAAGCGCATTCGATTTTAACAATGCAACATTGGTGCTACCAAATGACTGGGTATTAATCATTTCCATCACACTTTCAGTGAATGGATGTTCAAGGGTTAGATACTGCGCATCTTCACGGACTTGAGCTTGGTCACGATAGAAGGTGGCAGTCATGCCTTCTTCATCAAGAGATAAACCTTGCACCTGCATTTGATCGGTTGGCTTGATGATTACGGTACCGTTACTTTGCTCATCAAAATCGATGTTTGTCGATGCCATGAAGCGTTTCATAAACATTGGCAAAGTGGTGTTGTCATCATAGTCTTCAAGCGCTTGAACAATTTCTTGTGCCACGATAGGACGACATGAATTGTATTCAAGCAAGCGGTCACGACCTTCCTGTAATTCAGCTTCCAAGGCTTCACGCTGAACACTGACTTCTTCAAGCAAATCTTCAAACTGTTGACCCAAATCTGCCAACAAACAGTCTTTTAATTTAGCAATGAAGTTTTCTTGCAGCGTCTGTGCCGTTGGTGAAATATTACTGAAAATATTTAAACCTTCGTTGTACCAACGGAACATCCGCTCTTGCGCTGTACCGGCTAAATATGGCACATGAATCTGAATACGGTTTTCTTGACCAATACGGTCCAAACGACCAATACGTTGTTCTAGAACATCTGGATTCGCAGGCAAATCAAACAAAATCAGGTCTGAGGCAAACTGGAAGTTACGTCCTTCCGAACCAATTTCAGAACACAATAAAATTTGCGCGCCATACGATTCTTCAGCGAAATAAGCGGCTGCCTGGTCACGCTCTAAAAGACTCATGCCTTCATGGAACATGGCAGTACGAATACCGGCATGTAAACGAAGTACATTTTCCAATGCTTCAACCACTGGACCACTACGCGCAATGAGCAACACTTTTTTGTGTTTAAGCTCGGTACGCAGCATTTCCATCAGCCACATCACACGTGGATCATGTTCCATCCAAGCACCATCAAGCTGCGCTTCTTCAGGCCACATTTGTTCACGTAACTTGCCGTCTTTCGACCATTGAGCAGGTGCCGGTAACGGTGCAGGTTGACAGTCACGACCAGGAAAACCTCGAATGGCTTCACGAGTATTACGGAATAAAATACGGCCAGTACCATGACGGTCTAACAATTCATGAATGGCACGGAAACGCTGTTCTGGCTCATCCTGAATACTATGACCCAATAAGCCTTCAATCGCTTTTAAATGCCCTTCTTCTAAAGGCAGATCCGACATCAACACTTCAGCAATTTTTGCGGTGTGGTGATATTGCTCTTCTTCATCCAAGAAACGGTCTAGTGAACTAAAGCGTTGCGGATCGAGCAGACGTAAACGCGCAAAATGGCTTTCTACACCCAGTTGTTCTGGGGTCGCTGTAAGCAGTAACACACCCGGAGTTTTTTCAGCCAGCTCTTCAACAAGGTCATAACGGTCGTTACCACCTTCTTCTTCACTCCACATCAAGTGATGGGCTTCATCCACGACAAGAAGATCGAAACCGGCTTCTAATGCCTGTTCACGTAAATCTTCGTGATCGACCATTAAGTCCACACTGGCAATAATGCATTGCTCAGTCAGGAATGGATTTAAATCTGGATCGTGTTCTTTAATTGAAGCGGTACGGGTTAAATCAAATAACGAGAACTGTAGATTGAAACGGCGACGCATCTCAATCATCCACTGATATTGCAGTGAATCGGGCACTAAAATCAGGATACGTTCTGAACGACCGGTTTTAAGCTGCTGATGAATGATCAGGCCGGCTTCAATGGTTTTACCCAAGCCTACTTCATCGGCAAGTAAAACACGCGGCGCAAAACGCTGACCGACTTCATGTGCAATATAAAGCTGATGCGGAATCAGCCCCACACGCGCTCCAATCATGCCGCGTAATGGACTTGATTTCATATTGGCTTGCATCATCAAGGCTTCAATACGCAGGTCATACCATTCTTTATAATCCACTTGACTGGCAAGCAAACGGTCTAGCGGTTTAGACAGCTGAATATGTGCACCCACACGGGTTTCATTTAAAGCTTTACGTTCTTCAGTCCCATCTTCCAGGGTACGAATCACGTTATAACGCACCACGCCATGACGGTCTTCAAAAGACTCAACCAGCCACTTGGTGCCTTCCTGATCCTGCAATTCATCTTTAATGTTAAAAACAATACGCGATAAAGGTGCATTGTTACGTGCGTAAACACGTGTTTCATCACTCTTCGGGAATAAAATGCTAACCGATCGTTCATCTACATCAATGAGAACCCCTAATCCAAGCTCTGTTTCTGTATCTGATAACCAACGCTGACCAATAGCAAACTGATGCAATTTTTCCACCTTTATCTAAAAATGAGGACACTTATTTTCAAGCTCAAAACCTGATGAGTATTTGAGCAATAAAACAGGTCTTTAAGCAATATATTTTGACATAAAGCCCACTAAAAAGTGCGCAAAATCGATGACGATTAAAAAGTTTTCACCTTAAAAAGGAACTGGATAATAAAATTCCACACGTTCCTCTGTTTGAGGATGGTAAAAACTCAAGTGTTCAGCATGCAAGCACAGTCGAGGAATCAACTGTTGCTGCTCTGGTGTAGCATACAAGGTGTCACCCACAATCGGATGACCGAGATACTGCATATGCACACGAAGCTGATGTGAACGACCTGTAATGGGAGTAAGTTTGACACGCGTCACCGCCTGCCCTTGAATTTCAAAATGTTCGATGGC
The DNA here is from genome assembly GCF_052712855.1 of Acinetobacter sp. F16. Taxonomy (NCBI): domain Bacteria; kingdom Pseudomonadati; phylum Pseudomonadota; class Gammaproteobacteria; order Moraxellales; family Moraxellaceae; genus Acinetobacter; species Acinetobacter sp. F16. The sequence continues at coordinate 23,451 of NZ_JBRATK010000001.1, read as the reverse complement.
TTGCCAATGTGTGAGCGCAGGCTTGTTGTGATCTGGAGCGGCAATATGTAAAGGCGGATGTTCAGGATCGTAAATCACCGGGACATCAACCGTGCCTTCGCCTTCAAGATGACCAGCAACGACGGCCTGATAGGTTTTTTCTGTTTGGCGTTCCTGAAACTGGCGGGAAATGGTTTTTTGTCCCCATTTGCTCAAGCCAAAAACCAGGATGCCTGAAGTATCACGATCCAGACGATGAATCAGTAAAGTTTTGGGTTCTATTTTTAATAATCTGTTGATCACGCAATCTTGTAAATCTTCAGTTTTACCGGGAACGGTGAGTACACCTGCGGGTTTATGGATCACCATAAAATCTTCGTCACGATGGATCAGGTGTTCGGTTAGAAAATTACTCAATGTTCAATTCCAAGCGGATCGCGAAAACAAGCCGGCAATGATAGAAAGCTTGGCGCAGAATTACAATGCGCAATGCCGCAATTGACGACGGATTTTCCGATTTTGCTCAAAAATTATTTCAATCTCGCGTTATCAACCTGCCGATTGCAAAATAAAGCTGACCAGTTCATGCAGTGAATTGTGTTTTAAGACATCTTCATACCTCACATTCGCACCATGCGCGCGCCAAACACCGACCAGACTGACAATGGCCACAGAATCCAGACCGTATTGCTTCAAATCGACATAAGGGTCAATTTCAAGTGCATCCATGTTCAACTGCTCTGCAACGGCGAGCATGATCCCCTTGGTGGAAAGCACATAATTGGACGGCGCACTTAAATCCCATAGCCGGGTCAAACTATAGCTATTCATATGATGCAAAGCTTGGGCTGAAATGCTGTCAATCCATTGAATGTGCTGTTCCTGATTTGGCAACAGGATCGCGTCATCAACCACGCAGATCTGTTCAGTCACACTTTGCAAATGCGGCAATATTTGCTTGAACATCGGACTCACCTGTCCTGCAAAGATGAGTTGCGGATGAGTGGATGCATATTCACCGAGTTGCTGCATGCCTTGCATCAAGTCATCGCCATACAAATCCACAATCGGAATATCCAAAGCTTTGGCTTTATTGCTGATCTGGATCAGATGAGTCATTAGGTCACTGTCTTGTATTCCTGCCATCATCCTTAGATTTTGCAATCCCACCAGTACCAGAACAGATTCAATTGATGAAAGCTGCCATTTGGCTTGTGAGGGTGCGAGTTGGATTTTTTTGGGCATGGGGTACAGCATGGGAGAGCTTCTATTTAATATTTTCAAAGTTGCAATATGCTAGCCTAGATTTACATGCTTGATAAGTTTTTGGATTAACCTAAATATTTTTGAAAAAATTTCTTACAATCGCCTTATGTTAAAAGGAAGGACTTTTAATATCTTGAAAAAAATTATTTAATAGAATCATAATAATTGTTGAATAATTGAAATGACTAGAAATAGATTTTTTAAGAATACTTACCGTTCTAATTACCGGGGAAAAGTATCTGTTGAGGATGCTCAAAAACATCAACAATATATTGATGACATGAAGAAAGATGCCGCTTTTTACTATTTAGATCATATAGAAAGCTCAATGATCCCACATAGTATTCTTCACAAAATAATTCAGAAGTTAAAAACGAAGCAGAATAATAGTTTAACTTTACAGGAAAAAGCTTACTTAATTCGTCAAAATCTTAATGCTTTACATAACTTAGTTGAAGGAAAAACATCCTTTAATCAGTATAAAAAAGAATCTCTTAATGAAAGAATAAAATACTCAGAGCATTTAGAAGAAGAAAGGATCCGCTTAGAAAAAGCTAGAGAATTAGAACTTATTGAATTACAAAAGGGCCAAGAAAAATTAGCTCAAGAAACAAGAGTCAGGGAACAGGCTGCACGTGACAAAAGAAAGAAATTAGAATCGGATCCAAATTATATTGCACAACAGAGAGAAAAGGCTCTTTTAAATAAATATGGTATTCATCCTTACCATATTTCAACCAAGCAACGGTCTAAACTACTTAATATATTGAATCTTTTGGATAACAAACAAAGATTACAAGAGCAGGATGCTGTTTGGTTAAATTCAGAAGGACGTAAATTTTTTACAGATGAAGTTAAAATGAAATTTCATCGCGTAGAAGCCAATTTTTATCTTAAACAATATGAAATAAACAAATCAGATTGGCATGCTATCAATGCTTCTAGCCAATTAAGAAAGTGTAAGGCTAGTAAAGAAGCTGAAAACTTTTTAGAAAATACAAACCTTTCTTCAAATAAAAACGAAAAAATATTATCAGCTTACTTTACAACTTTAGGTGGAGTTAAAAGGGATCTTGAGAAGTCCGATATAGCTATAGAACATGGTTTAAAAGCACATGATCATAGTTCTCAAGACTATAGGCCTTGTACTTTGTTAGGAGCTATATACATGGAAAACCATGAATATAATCTTGGTCACGATTGGTATAGTAAAGCCCGTGATCGAGGTGCTCCAGAAAATTCTATCAATGTGGACCTTAGAAGTATTCTCTTAAAACTAGATAAAGCGAAACGTAGTGAGATGGTGACAAGCTTATTGAAAAAGGATCCATATATATATAGTTGGTTAAAAGACCTTAAGTAATGATTTTAAAGCCCTATCTTCACCGATTGGGCTTTTTTGTTGACGTTTCACGTTCAACCACTAATTTTTATTTTTTACTTAAAATTAGCTTTATTTTTAGACCTGCGCTAAAAACTTCTCAATCGCCACCTGTGCAATCTCCGCATCCTGAAATGACTTTACTCCAGACACACCCATTGCACCGACCAACTGTCCTTGATACATAATCGGCTCACCGCCTTCCAGCATGCCAGAAAAACTATCCATAGTCAGAAAGCCCATTTGCCCACCACGGATAATATCTTCAAATAACTTGGATGGACGGCGGCTGATGGCTGAACATTTGGCTTTTTCCAAACATAAATTTGCAGTCATCGGTGAAGCACCATCCATACGCTTCATGGCCAGCAAAGTGCCTGTTTCATCAACCACAGCAATACTGACATTAAACTGATTTTCGATCGCATATTGATGTGCCTGATCTAATAAAAACTCTGCATCACTTAAAGTCAAATAATGTTTGGTTTGCATGATTAAATATCCCTAATTTAGAATTTAATCTCCCCTAACCCCTCTTTAAGAAAGAGGGGAAATTTTATTATTTCTAAAATTGAAATTCCCTCCTTTGAAAAGGTGAGAAGTACCGCTTCGCAAGAGGGAGGATTTTAAAATGTATAAATTAAGCTTTCATTTCAGCAAAAGTCTCGATAGCAGCCTGAATGGTAAATGCAATATCTTCATCAGAATGCGCTGCTGAAATAAAACCAGCTTCAAATGCAGATGGAGCAAGGTTCACACCACGCTCCAACATGCCATGGAAGAATTTACGGAACGCATCCACATCGCATTTCAACATTGAATCAAAGCTGGTGATGTCTTCTTGATCTGTGAAGTACAAACCGAACATACCACCGACTTGTTGAGTCTTGAACGGAATGCCTGCCTCAGCAGCCGCAGCTTCTAAGCCTGACAGTAACTTGGCAAGTTGAGCCGTTAATTTTTCATAGAAACCTTCGACACGTAAATGTTTGAACATTTCAATACCGGCACGCATTGCTAGTGGATTACCTGACAATGTTCCTGCTTGATAAACTTTACCCAGTGGCGCAATGCATTCCATTACTTCACGTTTACCACCAAATGCACCCACTGGCAGACCAGCACCGATGATTTTACCCAAGGTGGTTAAATCCGGTGTTACGCTATAATGTGCTTGTGCACCGCCTAAACCAACACGGAAACCGGTCATCACTTCATCAATAATAAATACTGAACCATGCTCATCACATACATCACGAATCGCTTGCAAGAAACCGTCAATCGGTTTCACCAGATTCATGTTGCCTGCGACTGGTTCAACAATTACCCCAGCAATTTCATGACCAAATTTGGCGAAGCATTCTTTTAAAGTCGCAATATCATTGTATGGAAGCGTGAGCGTATGCTTGGCAAAATCAGCAGGCACACCCGCAGAAGTCGCCTCACCTTCACCACTGGTCAACATGCCTGAGCCTGCTTTGACTAAAAGCGAGTCTGAGTGACCGTGGTAACAGCCTTCAAATTTTACAATCTTGTCACGACCGGTATAACCGCGTGCCAGACGAATCGCGGTCATGGTGGCTTCTGTGCCCGAGTTGGTCATACGAACCAATTCAATGGATGGCATAATTTCACAGATAATATCAGCCAGTGTGGTTTCATGAACCGTTGGCGCACCAAAGCTTAAACCATCAACTGCAGCATCCTGAACGGCTTTAATAATTGCTGGATGTGCATGTCCTAAAATCATCGGTCCCCATGAACCCACGTAATCGACATAGCGTTTACCATCGACATCGAACAAATACGCACCTTTGGCTTTTTCAATAAATACAGGCGTACCACCCACCCCATTAAAAGCACGTACAGGTGAATTCACACCACCTGGAATATGTTTGCTGGCTTGTTTGAACAATTGTTCTTGCTTTGGAGATAAGCTCATGAAGGCACTCGACTAAAAATTAAATCTATCAAAAATATTTTATGCTTTAGCTTGAAAAAGCGCAGACCATTCATCTAAACGTTCAGGAATGGCATGCATAGGAAGTCCCAATATATCACTAATCACTGCGCAGTAATCTGCACCAGATTCAATGACTTCGCTGGAATTTTCAACGGTTAAACCGCCAATTGCACAGAGGGGTACATTAAGTTTTTCTTTGGCAAGTTTTAAGGTTTCCAAGCCAATGTTACCTGCTTCAGGTTTGGTGTCGGTCGCATAAATCGCACCAAATGCCACATAATTTGCGCCATCGGCAATCGCCTGTTCAGCCAGCTCAATTGAGTTATTACAGCTACGACCAATCAACACACCTTGAGGCAACCGTGCAACAGCATCGACAATAGAGCCATCACCCTGCCCCAAATGGACACCTACACCGTATTTGACCGCCATTTCAAGATCATCATTAATGATAAAAGGGACACGGTATTCAGCACACATGGCTTTCATATACTCGATTTCGTAAATTTGATCTTCTTTGGCAATTTTTTTACGACGATATTGCAAGACCGCAATGCCGCCATTCGCCATTGCACCTTCTAACTTCGCCAATAAAAGCTCTAAAGGATCATCATTGGTAATTAAATATAAACCGCGCATAAAAAAGCTGCCAAAACCAGAACTGTCTTATTATATGCATATCAACAGCAAGATTCAGCGCATATCACGCAAATACAAATGGATTACTAACGATAAATTTTTAAAAAACCCAGAAAATACCAACCGTTCTCTTATTTTTTATGATTCAGTGAAAAAATACCTATTTTCAGTGATAGATCATGTGTGCATTAAACGGTTTAATCAGCTTACAGAATAACAATAAATAACCAATACAATATAACAATAAAACTTGGAGCGACCATCTGACTTTCTAATTCTTTGTGATAAAAACGCGCTTGGGGAAGCGAAACAAAGGATTAGAGAGTCACTCTCTTTTTTCAATCCATGCTTAAATTTCACTTCAATATACCCATAAAAAAAGCCTAGAGAAAGGTCGCTCTAGGCTTGGAAAACTTAAAGATTACATGCTTTATTCAATCCTAAAAATGAATTGAATAAGCACACATCCATTAATAGAATATTCACTCTATTTTTGCAAGCTTTAGTCATTCAAATTCTGTATTATTTTATCTTCAAGTCAAACTTGGGTTTTGATACAGCTATTATTATCCATAAAAAATCTAATTCATTAACTTGCAATTTTATCCAGTGAACGGTCTTTTAGGCTCAAATTCCCACGCAACACATCAGAGAGCATGCGCCAATCCGAAATAAAGCTATACAGGGGTTGTTTAAAACTGGCAGGTTTATTTTTCTCAAACATGAAATGTCCCACCCATGCACAGGCATAACCAGACAATAAACCATAAGCCAAATATTTTGGTTTTCTTTGACGAATGGCTTGAGTAAAGAAATACACGCCAACGCTGCTTCCAAATGCATGCAAACGGCGGCTGCTGATATTGCGGTGCTCGGTTAAATAAAACTGATAAAATTCATGATAGTTTTGAATCGGAAGCTGAAATTCTGGTTCAGGATCATGTTCGAAGTTTAGCTTTACAAGTCCATTCATGGTCATCATCCCAATTATTTTTGTTTACGTTAGCGTATATTTTGTCCAAATAAAAGCTAAGTTTGCTCTTACTTTCTGTCTATTTTAAAAGCAATTACTTAAGAATTGCTTCGTCAAGTCTTACATGAAAATTGATTTTCGTTACAATCGGGGACTTAAAATTAAGAATACAATTCCAGCGCTATAAAAGAATAGATTTCATAACGCATTTGTACCGTAAAGTGACGCGATTCATTTCTGAAATAGCGTCAAAAAATTAGGATGAGAGATCATGGTCGAAGTTGAATTAAAATTTCAGATTCCTGAAGCAAGACGTAATGCTTTACTGAAAGCGTTAGATCCTAAAAAATCGGAAATTATTCAACTTAAAGCAAAATATTATGACACTGAACAGCGCCTGCTTTCCCAACATGGCGTTGCCCTGCGCCAACGGCTGGAAGGTACACGCTGGATTCAAACCTTAAAAGCTGCGGGAAAAAGCCATCTACACCGTTTTGAGCATAATTATGACCTGGGTGAGCTTGAACAGGCGCCCCAGCTTGATTTAAGTATTTATGAGCAAGACGCTGAAGCCCAGCAAATCTTAAAAAATGCTTTAGCTGACTCACAAGAACAACTTAAATTACAATTTGAGACGGATATTCAACGCACCTTTCGCGTGATTCAATTTGAAGAAACCGATATTGAAGTGAGTTTAGATATCGGTGAAGTACGCACTGCAACCGAGCAACGCGAAGTGCATGAGGTGGAATTCGAACTTAAGGCAGGTTCTGTACAATCACTTTTAGCCTTTAGCTTTGAATGGGTTAAAAAATACCAGCTTTGGCTTGATGTGCGCAGTAAAGCTGAAATTGGCAATCTTTTGGCAACGGCTCAAAAAGTCAGTCCGGCAAAATCTGCCAACGAATTTATCTTAAGCAAAAAAGATCCAGCCAATAAAAATTTACGCTTACTCATTGCCCAACAGTTACAGCATTTGTTACCTAACATTGCCGCCATTTCAGCAGTGGTTTCTGAAAAAGAACATATTCTTCAAGCGCAGATTGCCCTAGATCATTTAAATTTAACGCTATCGCTATTTAAAGACTGGAATGAGGCTGTTTCAGACAAATGGGCGATGCAACTTGGCGCATTTAAACAGCAGTTTGATCATTTACAGCATTTGGAACACATGCAGACGACTTTGGGTGCATTTTTACAAAACCCGAATACCGCATCAAACTTAACCAAAGATATTTTGTATGCCAAAGAAAAGTTATCTAATCTGGTTCGCTCAACTCAAAACGTGCATCACTATTTAGAATTATTGATGTTTGGTTTAGACAATGAAGAAAAAGCTCAATCTCACGACTTAAAATGGTTTGCACAAAATACCTTGCAAAATCAATATAAAAATTTGCAAGACAGTTTAAACAGTGCAGATATTACTGATTTTGAGAGTCTGAATAAATTAGCCAGCAAGATTCATGAATTGAAGTTTAGCTTCCCTATTTTGACCTCTATTTATGATGTCAAAAATTTGCAGAAATACAGCAAAGCTTTAAATGACGCGCAACTTGCTGCCAGTGAATATCAAATTTTGGCGTCTTCTGCGGATTATATTCAGCAAACTGAACTTGAAGCCAGTGACTGGTTCGTTTTGGGTTGGCTAACGGCAAAACAGGAAGTTTATGCACAGAATTTACTTGAGGCGACAGAACAATTTCTAGTGAGCCGTAAATTCATTAAATAATAAATAATATTAAGTAATAAATAATACTAAAGCGTATGACAGGATATTTCAGGCATGATGATGACATATCTTGTAATACGCTGTATAAACTTTTGAGCAAAAATCTCCTAGTCTTTTATTGAGGCTGGCTTACAATCAAGGTCATCACCACTTTGATTGTAAAGCGTCAGGAGTTTTAACATGCTAGAAGTAGAATTAAAATTTCAGATCCCGCTACCATATCAAAAACAAATCTATCAATTCTTCTTGTCCAAGAATGCGCGTCCAATTTCTTTATATGCAAAATATTACGATACGCCAGAACGGCACCTAGCCGAGCAAAAAATCTCGTTGCGTCAACGCCTTGAAGGTACGCACTGGATACAAACCTTAAAAGCTCCGAGCGGTCATCATTTAGAACGTTTTGAATTGGAAATAGATTTAGGCGAGATGGATAATCCGGCTTTAGATCTGCAGATTTATCAATCCAACCCTCAAGCCAAAAAATTGCTGCAACAGGTATTAGGCAAACAGGCCAAAAATTTAATCACACAATTTGAAACAGATGTAGAACGTCTGGTGTATGTGGTTCATTATAATCGTGCAGAGATTGAAGTCAGTCTAGATCACGGTGAGATCCGTCATGATGATCAAACTCTGGCAATTTATGAGATTGAATTTGAGCTTAAACAAGGAACTATCCAAGACCTAATCAAATTTATTCAACCTTGGGTTAAACAATATCATTTGTGGCTAGATGTACGTAGTAAAGCGCAGCGCGGCGCTTTACTGGCACAAAATTTAAAGATTGCTCCGGCTCAATTTGCCAGTCCATTACAGCTAAAACAAAAAGACTCAACGGATAGTGCATTAAAACAGATCGTCAATAATACCTTGCAACACCTTTTGCCGAATGCAACCGCTATTGCAGCTGAACAATATAATAGCGAGCATGTTCATCAAACTCGCGTCGCGATTCGCCGTTTAAGAAGTGCCTTACGTGTTTTTGGAGATTGGTCAACGGATGCCGATCCTGAATGGCAGGAACAACTTAGGACCCTGTTTCGTCAACTCGGTTCAACCCGAGACCGCGATGCTTTAAGTGAAGGACTCTTGCCCCAACTGCAACAGGCAGGTGCTCCCTTTGTACAACTTCCGGATGCTCCTGAAGAAAACAGCATTCCGATTGAGGAGTCTTTACGTTCTTTAGACTCAGTCAACTTAATATTGGCTTTACTGCAATTCGTGCATCAGCTTTGCGCAACCAAACAAAAGACGCAGTTAAAAAAAGATATCGCAAAAAAACTCCAGAAATTGCATCAACAAATTTGCAAAGATGCCGATCATTTTCTGGAGCTGGATATTGAGTCACAGCATCGCACCCGTAAACGAGTCAAACGCTTGCGTTATTGCATCGAGTTTATTGCTTCGCTCTATCCGGGCAAAGAGCTAAAGAATTACTTGAAAGATTTAAAACCTGCACAAGAAAGTTTGGGTCAATTTAATGATTTAAATGTGGCTGAAGCCATGTTTCAAGACCTGGTTAAACGCAAACAAAAAGTGTGGTTTATATTGGGCTGGATTGCGAATGAGAAAAAATACATTCTAGAGCAGGCTCAACAGCATTTAGACACTTATGCTAAAACCGACACTTTCTGGTAACTCTGGAAATTTAAACTTTCGACATCACATTTGCTTAGCGATATTTGCCAAAGATTTTCCAGGTATTATTATCAGCCAGTGGGTCACTATAACTATCATTGCGCTGTTTACGTGGTTTATCTCGGGCATCGACCAATTCAAAGTGCGGTTCTGTACTGAGCACAATGCCATTTACATAAAATCGGGTGCGGGTGTATTCACTTTGCCCATGCTGAAACACATAAGTGCGCAAATCAACAAATTCACGGTGTGCAACCAGGGCAGCGGTATCATCACTGTCTAACCAGAGTCGCATGGCCTGAATTTGTTCAGGCTCAAATTGCCCGCATTTATCAATCAGGCTGGCAATGCCGCGAAAGGTTTTCGACTCTTTGGCACGGGTTTTGTTAATCCGGATGCGATCCACATGAAAATAAAACAACGGCAAATTCAAATGGCTGGGTAAATGCACCGCATCAAGGGTTTCATCTTCCATAAAGGGCTGAAACAGATCTTGTGCCCTTTCAATCAGCCCCGTCCATTGTCGGTAATATTCTTCGACTTCTGACTTCGAGCCATAATAAATCGGCAAGCCTTCCACATTGGCCAAGTTTGCAGGTGGCCAAATGTTTTGACGCAATAAGGCAATGTCACTTTTTAAACTTTGTACCGCAATGGCATCTTGCATTGGACTATCCATGTTTATACTTAGGCTATTTTTAGATTAATCCAAAGGTTTAGTTTCTGCAAGGCTTTGCCTATAATATGCCATTAGATCGTTTTTGCAGGAAAAGTTCATGGTTCAAAAGATTGAAGCAACAGATGTAACCGAAGAAGAAGCGTTAAATGCTGCTTTTTTTGAACGTGCCGATGAATTTATCAAACAAGCAAATGAATTTTGTCGTGTTGAAAAAGGTTCACAAGTAAAGCCCGCTGAAATGCGCGGTCAAGTCAGTGCTGCAATGTTGTTTGGTACTGCACGTTTTAATACCTGGGTAGCAGCCAATAACTTTAAAGACGGCAATGAAATGCGTGATGCCAAAGACCAGGTCATGTCATACATCATGCAGCAGTTTCAGATGATGCTTGAAGACAACTATGATGAATATTGCGAACAGTTTGAAAACTATCTTCGCTTCCGTCATAACGAAGAATTTCATGCCAACAAGCATGACCATGATCATAAACACTGATCATGTAATGAAAAGCCCGTAAGGGCTTTTTTTACGCCGCTACTTTTGGATAAAAGGTCATTCAAAGCCCGATGAGTTTGCAGTAAGGTGAATAAAAGAAACCGATGAATTAAGGATAAGCCCATGCAACAACTGGATTTTGCAATTATTGACGCGCATATTCACCAATGGGATCCCTATAACACGCCCCATGCGGCAGCTTTGGCAGTTAAGTTATTGGGCAAGCATCCTTATTTGCTCGATAAATTCGTTCGCCTGATTAAGTCAGATGATCTCATTGAAACGGTGGGACTCACCAATCACATTACAGCGCCTTATTTACCTGAAAATTATGTGCAAGATATTGGGCATTATCAGGTAGAACAAGTGGTGCATGTAGAAGCCAGCTGGCATAAAAATAAAGGCAAAGGCGTGATAGGCGAAACAAAGTTCATTGAATCCCTGCCCTTTAATCTCGGAACGGTAAAGCTGGGCGGTATTGTTGCAACAGCAGATCCACGGGACAGCAATTTTAAGAAGATTTTACAGCTACATCAAAAGGCCTCACCGCGCTTTAAAGGCATTCGTAAAATGGCTGCGGTACATGAAGATACAGACATTCATGCCTGGGCGGATGAACCGCATTTATATTTGAATAAAAAGTTTCTTAAAGGCTTCGAAGCTTTAGCACAAAACAAGTTAACGTTTGATGCCTGGGTTTATTCAACTCAGCTCAGTGATGTGATTGCCTTAGCCAAACAATTCCCTGAAACCTCGATTGTGCTGGATCATTTTGGAACACCTGCCGGATTATTTGGTCAAGTCGGAACCCTGACAGGAATGACCAAAATAGCCCGGGAAAATATTTTAATTCGCTGGCAAGATGATATTGCCGAACTTGCCCTATGCCCAAATGTCTACACCAAGATGTCAGGCTTGTTGATGCCTGTCTTAGGTCATCAATTCCATAAGCAGGATCGGCTGGCCAGTAAACAGGAAATTTATGATTTAGCCATGCCACTGATTAGCCATGTACTCCACTGTTTTGGAACATATCGGGTGATGTTTGCGTCCAACTTCCCGATGGATCGCGTCAGCTCATCCTTGGTGAATATTATTGATGCCTTTAGCGATGCAGTGGTAGCTTATGATCCGAACGCATTGCAGCAGGTGTTTCATCATAATGCAAAGCAGTTTTATCGGCTTTAAACCAACATCCCGTCATGTTTGAGATTACCGATATTAGCTTAAGTCAAAAAATTTGCTGTATGAGCTTAATCCTAAGTTTTGGTTGGATGACTTCCTACTATTACCAACAAATCATCAAACATCCTTAATACAGACATCGCCATTGGCTCTATCTTAATGGGCTGCGGTGTCTATGTATTCTTCTTTTTAATCTACGGATGGCATCCCCAATTAGCAGTTCTTGCAGGCATCATCGGCAGAATTGGCTTTAGCTATCGGGCAACCTAATTGAGTATATTGAAACAACAATAATAAAATCCCCCACTCATGGAGGATTTTAAAATTTTCGCTTAAGAAGTTTTCAAGCAGTTTATTTTACTTTTTTACCATACTGATCCGCCATAACTTCAACCAGCTGATCCAGTTTCATGTATTTCTTGATCACGGCATCTACATCGGCTTTGGTCAATTTTGCCAGTGCCTGATCACGCTTTTCACGGAACAATAAATCACGATCACGTTCTAATTGCGGCGTTAACATTTGATGAATATTGCGCTCATCTTCCAAAGTCGTCACACGTTTTTTCAGGATATTGGCTTTCGCTGCTTCCAGTTCTTGCTCGGTCACCCCTTTAGTGAGCAGGTCATTTAAGACTTTGCGCACACCTTGGGAAACTTGCGCCGATTTACCTGCAGTATAATTGGCATCAATGGTTAAGGCACCAGAATCGACCCAGTCATCCAGTTCAACATTACTGCCAAAGCCATATACCAGAGCATTTTTTTCACGTAATTCCTGAGCTAAACGTGAAGAGAGTTGTGAATCTCCTAAAATATAACTAAATACGATTAACGCTGTAGCATCAGGATGATTTGCACCGGCTGGGAAAGTCAAAATAGATTGATAACTGCCGAACTCGCGTTGTTCAGATAAAGCATGAATTTTCTGTGCCGGATACGCTTGATAATCAGAGCTTAGACGTTGATATGGCAATTGTGCTTTCCAATCCGAAAACTCTTTTTGCACTAATGCGAGCATGGGTTTGGCTTGATAATCACCGGTAATCGCGATTTGTGCATGGTTGCTGACAAAGAAATCCTGATACAGCTTCTTCACTTGCTCAACCGTGGCAGCTTTAATTTGTTGCTTGGCAAGATCCGGCTCAAAATGGTAACGCAAATCACCGGGTTGATAGGTTTCAAGCAATCGGGTCATGGTGAGCGCAGCAACGGTTTCAGGCTCGGTATAAGGACGGTCTAATGCAGATAAAGTTTGCGATTTGATCAAGTCAAACTGAGATTGTTCAAACTTCGGATTTTTCAAAACCTGCATCATAAACTTGAAATAATCATCAAACTTTTCTTTTTTCGCCACAATCTGAATGCTAATACTATTGGCGGATGCGGTTGCAGTGGCACCACCACCCGCTTCAATGGATTTATCGGCAATATCCTGCAAGCTATATTGATCTGAACCACGCAATAATAAATACGCCATCAAATCGAGCACTTCACCTTTATTAAATAAGGATTTTTCCGTACCAAAATCGACAGAAATGGTGGCATAGGTTTTGTCATCACGTGTCGTTGTTGGATATAATGCGTATTTAATTCCATTCTGCAATGTTCCGCGTTGAATTTTCTTTTCGGTATCGACTAAATACTGTTTCGAGGTTTTAACATATTCAGCAACCTCTTGTTTATAGACGCTATAATCCTTTAAAGGTTCTTCTTTGATATCGCTTTGATCAAGCGTTTTAGGCTGTTCAGATGCCTGTTTTTGCTCTAGTGCCTTTTTCTGATCTTCTGGAGTCGGTTTGATATCCCCGGAAATACGATGTTCAGGGACTAAAAACTGGGTTAAGGTTTGATTGACCTCAGAGAGCTTGAGTTTTTTCACATTATCCAGATCAGTAAAATATTGTGACCAATTGCCTTGATAAGAGACGTAATAATCACTCAAGCGTCCACCCAATGCTGCGGCATTAGTCTGGATGTTGTCTGCCTGATTCTGAATCAGATTTTTGACCCGATTCAGCTCGGTTTCATTAAACGGCTTGTTTTTCTCTACCCCTGAAATCAATTCCGACTGGACTTTCTTCGCATCATGATTTGGGGCATAAACAGCGCCCATAAACACCAGATTAAAGTCTTGATCTAGCCAAGTGGTGGACTGAACCCCGGTACTTACCCCTGTTTCGACCACACTTTGATAAAGATGCCCGCTCGGCTGCATGGTATATAAATATGGCGCTAAAGCGAGTGCAGACTTGATCTTTTCATTCTTGCCATTCAAATAAATATTGAATTTGGCCAGATCACTGCCCTTTTGTACCAGAAAGTTTCTGTTCTGGATTTTGGCTGAATCCAGTACCGGGACGTTAGTTTGGGCTGGAACTTGGCGTGCTGCAATTGGACTGAAGCTTTTATCAATCTGTTTCAACACTTCAGCTTTATCAAATTTACCTGATATCACCATCACCGCATTATTCGGTGTGTACCAGGTACGGTAAAATTTATTCAGCTCATCCATTTTAATAGACTGTAATTCGTTTAAGTCGCCAATCGGCAAACGCCCCAGATATCGATTGCCATAAGCGGACTTCCACATCTGGTCCATCATGACCGAAAAAGGCTGATCCATGCGAACTTCACGTTCACGTTTCACAATCGAAATTTCAGAAGGGACAAACTTTTCTTGCAGAACCAGCTTATCCATTCGCTCCGCTTCAAGATGAATCACTTCATTAATTGCATTCTGTTCTGGGCGAATAATATTGGTATATTTAGTTGAATAATAATCGGTGCTGGCATTGGTCATTAACGTGTATTGATCCAGACGGCGCTGAAACTCTTCGCCTTTAATATTCTGTGTGCCTTTAAATGCCAAATGCTCTAATAAATGCGCCAATCCCCCTTTACCTTGGGGATCGTTTAATGAACCAGTGAGATAAACGGTATTCATAAATACTTTATTTTCTTTGTCATTTTGCGCAAGAACGACACGCAAACCGTTATCTAATTTATATTCCTCAATCTTCTGTTGAGATTTTACTAAAACAGGTTGTGACCAAGCGGTTGCACTCATGCCGACAAATAATAAAGAGATGGTAAGTTGTTTAAACCGCATTAACATAATTATTCCAATTTTATTCCACGATATGAATTTTTATAACCCACGACATCTTAGGAAATGCTTTTGATTTTTAGTAGTAGTTTTTTGAAAAAAGAGCCGTTTATTTCAACGGCTGTGTAGCAACTTTATTTACAAGATTTTATAGATACAGCTCTGCCTGCATATATAATTTTGCATAACCTGAAATTTCAATCCGTTCATTTTCAAGCACAACACAATGCAATTCCCCGCCACGTTTTGATGCCTGATACGCTAGAATTTCAACTTTAGCGAGCTTTTCAGCCCATAGCGGCGCAATGGCGGTATGAATTGAACCTGTTACCGGATCTTCATCAATACCATTGGCAGGGGCAAAATAACGCGAAACACAATCATATTGCTCAGCTTGTGCAGTTAAGGCCAAATCTACGCATGTCCCTTGTGCTGTAATGGCAGTTCGAATGCGCCCCAATTGTTTCAGCAATTCCAAATTTGGCGTTTCATCGATAACATCTTGTGGGTTTTCATATTCCACAATATAGGCCTGACTATTCAAATAGACATTTTTGAAGGGCTTGCTTAAAGCTTGAGTTAAAACCTCAGGATAAGTCTCAACTTTCTCTGCACGGCGAACAGGAAAATTCATTTTAATTTTGCCATCCGCTTCTTGGCTGACCACAAAGATACCCAGATTTTTCACATGAAATTGAATAACTTTTGCAGAGGTGAAATCTTTAAACAGCACAAAACTGCTGGCCAAAGTCGCATGTCCACAAAAGTCCACTTCTGTAGTCGGCGTAAACCAGCGGATTTCATAATTCTCTGCATCAATGATTTTCACAAAGGCCGTTTCAGACAAATTGTTTTCCAAGGCAAGATTTTGCATTAGTGTTTCATCTAACCATTGTTCAGTCACAATCACCGCTGCAGGATTCCCCTTAAACAGCTCATTTGTGAACGCATCCACCTGATACATTTTCATATCAATTTATCCAATTTTATTTGTAGCCATTTTAGCGATTGAAAAACCTGAATATAGAAAAAGATTTAAAAATAATTTCTATAGTTCATTTTTTGACAAAACCCAGATATTTATGACTTTATTGAAAATTAAGTTTTCTTATTGATTTGCGATCTTGCACTAGAAAAAATTCTGCTTTAACGCTAGCTTATTCATATCTCTCTCATTGATCGCCCATCTCATGACTTTTCAAATTCATATGATTGATGTCAAAAATCAATTACAAAACTATATTTGGTTATTAGAGCATACGCCAAGTAAGGAAGTTGTCGCGATTGATCCAACCGAAGCACATTTGGTAGAAGCATACTGTGCAGAAAACAATTTAAAGCTGAGTCAGATCTGGCTGACCCATTGGCATAAAGATCATACAGGCGGCGTACCCGAGCTTTTACTCAATCGCAATATTCCTGTCTATGGTCCACGTGATGAGTTGAGTAAAGTTCCTTTTATTAGCCATCCTCTGCAACATGACGCCCATATTACCTTCCATGATTTAGATATTGAAGTTATTGCCGTGCCGGGTCATACACTCGGACACATCGTCTATTTCATTGATGCCATAGATGTTCTTTTTTGCGGTGACACGCTGTTTGCGATGGGCTGCGGTCGGGTTTTTGAAGGCACATATGAGCAAATGTATCATTCTCTTAATCGCTTAGCCGCTTTACCTGCACGAACTAAAGTGTATTGCACGCACGAATACACCCTTTCCAATGCAAAATTTGCCTTGCAGGCAGAACCAGACAATCTGGCGATTCAACAGCGTTTCGAAAAAGTCGAAGCACAACGTATGCTCGGTCAATGCACGCTGCCCAGCACAATTGAATTGGAGTTGGACACCAATCCATTTTTAAGAGTTGAAAGCGTGGCTGAATTCCAACGTCTACGAGAATTAAAAGATAATTTTTAATATGAAGCGAATATGAAAGCTTTATAAAATTTGATGTGTTTGTGCGTAAGCGTCCAGCTCAATTTGAGTCACCACACGAGTCATATTCATTTCATCCACCCGAACCAAGAGCAAGCCACCTAAAGCAGGCTGATAACGTCTGGCACTGCCAAAAGGCGTATAAGACACTTTTGATTGTTCCGCAAAGATCAGCCAGTCTTCATGTCCCAACATGACAGCAACAGGAATTAAATCTTGTTGCTGCATATTTTGAATTTGATTCAATACATTTTGTTCAACGGTTTCTGTCGTCATTTCAGTCTAATTATCTTAATCAAGATTACACAGGGCGGAGTTCAAAATTTCCTGTACAGAGCGATATACTTTAGCGTCTTTCCAACCCAGACGCACTGTCATTTTTTTTCACGGTTATCGATTTGTTTATAAAACAATCATGGTTTTCCTGACTCAGCTTGGTATTGCTAAAGAATTCCTCAAAAATCGCTTAAATATAAATAATTTTGCTACATTAAAAATTGTGTATAAATATTTCCCGCCCATACAACCAAATTATTATATTAAAATCAATAATATATAAAAAATTCATCAACATTTTGATAAATTTGGTCTTCATTTTTAGCTATTCTTTTATTCAATAATCGCTGCTAAAAAATACAAATTATTTATTTTATAAAAAACCACACAAAGCTACCCTTTAAAAAAAAAACTGCATCCCTATTATTAATTTAATACTGCAATGTATCTAATATACACAAGGAGTTCTCTCGTGAAGAAAGTTGTTAAGGCAAAAAATTTAATTGCATTTCGTATTTGGCTAGAAAAATTAGGCTATTCGGTAAAAACATTAACCGACAATCGCGGATTTACTTTTAGTTTTAAAAAAGAATATGGGTTGGTGACTTGTGATTTGGCGGGTAATTCCCTGGCGATGCAACTCGGTGAAGAATTTGAAGATCACTTAAAAGCTTAAAAAAAATATATTTCACGTTTGAATCGAGATAAAAATAACTTATTTAAAATATATTTTTCAAAACATTTTTTCAGAATCATCTTTAAAGCCCCTCTTGGGGCTTTTTTATTTTATCTTTCATTTATTTTAGACAATAAAAAAGCAAGGTATATAACCTTGCTTCAATATCTAGATGGTGGGGACGGAGAGACTCGAACTCTCACACCTTGCGGCGCTGGAACCTAAATCCAGTGCGTCTACCAATTTCGCCACGTCCCCATCAGGGTACTAACATAATGTTAGATTTTTTAAAACTTGGCAGAGGATCAAGGACTCGAACCTTGACGAACGGTTTTGGAGACCGTCATGCTACCATTACACCAATCCTCTATAGCCTTATTACCAAACAAGTTTGATAATAATTGGTGGGGACGGAGAGACTCGAACTCTCACACCTTGCGGCGCTGGAACCTAAATCCAGTGCGTCTACCAATTTCGCCACGTCCCCAATGGCTGTGTATATTATAGAGATCGATTCATCCTGACAAGACCTTTTTATGAAAAATCCACTTGTTTGTTTAAATAAAAAACAAAAACAGTTTTTTTGTATTTTTATTGAACATTTTCAGTGAGTAAGCCCCGTTTTACGGTGTAAATACTGGTAAACCTCTGCTCTTTTTGCTTGGCCAACATCCCAGATAGAAGCTTTTCAAAAGGTGCGAAATGTTCTGGAAGTTCAATACTTAACCGTTGGCAATGTAAATACGCCCAATCCTGATAATTTTCCGCTGTTAAACGCTGCCCTGTGAGCCATTCATAAAAAACAACCCCCAAAGCATAAATATCGGTCTGTACGGTTTTTTCTTCGGCATGAAAAAGTTCAGGGGCCATATAGCGCGGAGTTGCAGTCAAATTTTGTAAATTCTGGGGTGAATTAATTTTTTGTACCTGTTCAAAATCAATCAGGCACACGCGCTGCTGGTATTGAACAAAATGCTCTCGCTTTAAATCCGCATGAATCCAGCCGAGTTGATGCAATTGATCAACCACATCCAGAACGTTTAACAGCGTCTCTTTAATCTCATTCAGCAACATGCCAGCACAATCATTGAATAACGGTTCAGCATGACTCAAAATCAAGGCTGCTCTGCCCGACTCTTGTTGCCCATCCGTTTTTAAATGAGCAATCACTTGAAAGGGTAATAAAAAATCAGGCATGTTATTGGAAGAATGAAGTTGATCTGCATATTGCTGATAAAAAGCCAATTCATTTAAAAATCCAGCTTCATAACTCTGGTTTACATTGCATGCTTGTGTTTTTAGCCAATAGAGTTGCCTCTGATATTCAAAGCTAAATAAAGAACGCCCAAAAGTTAAACTTTTGGGCTTGGTCTTTAGAATCAAATTAAAGCAAGCAATATCTTCAGCATTAAACCGCAATAAATTCTGCTTGTTTCTGTGCGGGATCATCTTGATAATTTAAAAGTTCCAGACAATGGAGAATGGTTTTACCTACACGGGCATGCGTTTCAATGGTGGTTATTTTAGGCCAAGTCGCCCGCTCACCCTCACGTTGCAACAATTTGAACAAATATGGCCGCGGGTTCTGAAACATATAACTATAGTGTCGCAAGCTATAATCACCCACAATATTTACATCACCATAATAACCTTGATCAATCACACCAAAACCATGATCGAGCAATCGTCGCACTGGTGGAATTTTCCCCACCCGCCCCCGGGCAAAGTCCATAATCCCTTTGCTAATCACTTTACCCTGACGGCGAACAATCCGTTCTGGCCAGCTCAGCAGATCTCGACGGTAACGCTCAACATCACTTTGCATAAACGGCACAATATGAGGATTGACCTGACTGGCGATGGTGTAATTTAAATTATACAGTCTCGCCATTTTCTCTTGAGGGAAATCACTGCGCACACTGCCATCTACCCAACGTGTATTTGCCATATAAGGGGTGAGTTGACCATTTTGACGCTTACTGGTGAGTTTAACCGGTGGAAATAAAATAGGCACAGCACAAGATGCCAATACTGCACTCCAGACCAGCAAATCT
The DNA here is from genome assembly GCF_052712855.1 of Acinetobacter sp. F16. Taxonomy (NCBI): domain Bacteria; kingdom Pseudomonadati; phylum Pseudomonadota; class Gammaproteobacteria; order Moraxellales; family Moraxellaceae; genus Acinetobacter; species Acinetobacter sp. F16. The sequence goes on along the minus strand of NZ_JBRATK010000001.1, from coordinate 3,465 downwards.
GGTGAAGTATAGGCATTCAAAATCCGGGCTTCTTGTGAAGCATCATAAGGGGCAACAGCCACATTAATATGCAAACCGGAGATTTTAAACGCTTCTTCAAAAGTCACATCACCTAAATTCTCAATCAAGAATTTCTTGAGGTATTTCACATCGGCAACGCCCCCGTTGCCTTTTATAATTTCGCTAAATTTACGAAAATGAAAAGCTTCACTAAAGAAATTTTCACCATTTAAAAGACCTGAAATATCGGACGGTTTTGAAGTGCCTAACATTGCCGTCATAATGGCACCCGCACTTGAACCCGATAAAACCTTGGGCATTAAATCTTGTTCCAGCAATGCCTTACACACACCTGTATGAAACAACCCCAAGGTCGCACCACCTGAAAACATGATGGCAGGTTGACCATATGCCTGTTTACAATGTTCGAAAAATTCGATTTTCTCGGCCCGACATAAACAAGAACACGATTCTGAGGCAATGTAGGCCAGACTTTCACTGACTTCTTCCACATAATCTTCTATGATTTTTTTTGTTCCCACATAGGTGGCAGTAAATAACATTGGATTGGCAATATTGGCAATATCATAGCTTAGACCTTCACGTAATATATACATGAGATCTTCAGTACGTTTTTGGAAACGGTAGCGTCTTAAGCGGCTTAATCGCTCGGAAATAATTTCGGCATCAAAATAAGGTGAACAGTTATCATATTTCCATTCTTGAGCGCCCGTTTCTTCATCTATTTCTAATGCAATACTCTTCCATTCTTCATAAGTTTCAGCTGTTTCAAGTTGGCGCTTTAATTTTTTTATGCGATACGCTTGATGTGGATTAATATCTTGTGTGAAATCTTTAAATAGCATATCTATCCCTCAAACACTTTCATTTTTATTTCGCCTTTCTGACAGCTTATCACACATAACATTGACAGAAAACTCAAGGGATGATGATTGCAAAAATGCCTATTCCATTGGCAAATCCTGACTATTTGATATACAGTTCTTCAGTAAAACTCCCCTTTTTACTTTTACACGTATAAGCTGAACAATCATGGCAACAATCGATTTACCTGAGCATATTTTACAAGCACTTTCTAATGTACTCCAACAATTACAGCAAAATTTACCACAGCTGAAACAGGAAACCGACTTTTCAGCCTCTGCTTTTAAATGGCAAGACCAACAATTAAAAGCCATTCAACAACCCAAAAAAATGTATTTGAACGATTTAAAAGGTATTGAAAGACAAAAAGAAAAAGTGATCCAAAATACCCTGCAATTTCTCAAGGGCTTACCAGCCAACGATGTTTTACTTACTGGCTCACGTGGTACGGGTAAATCCTCCATTGTCCGCGCCCTGCTCACTCAATACGAAGCAGAAGGCTTACGTTTAATTGAAATTGAACGTGATGATTTGTCTGACCTTCCCCTTATTCAGAAGTTGATTGAAAACCGTCCTGAAAAATTTATTGTCTATTGTGATGATTTAGCCTTTAACGCAGAAGATGAAAATTATCGCAGTCTAAAAAGTGTTTTAGATGGTTCATTACAATCTGGTTCAAGTAATTTTATTATTTATGCGACCAGTAACCGCCGTCATTTACTGCCTGAATTCATGCATGAAAATACGCCGGTAACGCGGGTTGATGTTCCACAATATAACGAATTACATCCTCAGGAAGCGATTGAAGAGAAAATTTCGTTATCTGATCGTTTTGGGATGTGGTTGTCGTTTTATCCTATGGACCAAAATTTGTATTTGCAAATCGTTGAACATTATTTAGCAAAAGCCAATATACCTTTGGATGAACATACACGTGCTGAAGCATTACGCTGGTGTCAGGCTCGTGGGCAACGTTCAGGGCGTGCAGCCTATCAGTTTTCTAAACACTGGATTGGTTCACAGCAATTAAAATCTTTATAAGTTTTTCATAATGGAAATCCCAGTATGAATAATAAAGTGACTTTCATGACTGTAGAAATTTCTCAAATAATTGTAGAAACCTCTCAATTTATTTTAAAAATTTAAATATTAAGTTCACTCAATCATTAAAAAAGCTCCGCAAAAGCGGAGTTTTTTTATATCGGATTTTATTTTTTATCGCCAATAATCGTTGACCACAGTAGGTCCGTAATTTCACTGCCATTGAAATAGACAGTCGCTTTAAGTGATCTAGGCTGGTTTTGTTTCACTTCGATCACCTGATTATAACGATCAGTAATTTTCAAAGTCCCCTCAACCGGAAGATGTTCAAAATTGTTCAATGCGACTTCTTCCATCTTGAATGGAGTCGTGGTATTAAAATCAAATTTGTAACGGAAATCCGCCAGGTAAGGCTGACCGATAATAGTCCCCTGACTCTTTAAAGTCCGGTTGCCATTACTTCCATTGCCATAATCATCTACTAAACTGTAGCTATAATTGATTACCTGAAGATATTCCTTACTGTCTTCACTAAAACCCATTCCGGACGCAGGCGCAGTGGTATTTTCGGCTATGCGCTGAAACTCGAGCTGATCAATTTTATAGGTTTCTGATGCACCAGATGCATCTTTTGCTTTGCTATGAACGATCGTACCAGAAATCAGATAGTCATCTTTAAGGTTGAAATCGACATTGGAACCATAACGTACATTGTTAAAAGTCAAAGTGGTGGTATTTCCATTGACCGTTTGGGTAATGCTCGAACCCTTGCGATAGGTTTTATCCAGAATGACGCAATTGTCTTTATTATCTTTTAATTTAAGGGTCTTTACAGTATCTGTCTTTGTTACTTCGGCACATAAAACGTTCGGATATTTAATACTGTTTATACCCAGGTTATAAATTTGTACCAGGCGAGCAGTACGCCCATAAGGATAATCACCAAAGGACTCTGCAATCATATGACCGAGTGCGACGTTGTAATCGGTATCATTACTGGTGTTGCCATTAATTTTATCCAGCACAAGCTGATCTTTAAAGGGTACAAACTCATCTGAAAGTTCTGGAGAAATAGTATCATTTGGTACATTGGGAGGAGTGGTCACAGATGACGGGCTATCGGAGCTACCTCCTCCGCCTCCGCAAGCACTCAATAAACCAGAGATAAAAGCAATTCCAAATAATGTGGTTTTCTTTTTCATGAGATTCTATTCCCTAAAATTTATTTGCATTTTTATTTAATGAAAAGATGGACATTTACCGTATAAAAATTAAGTTGATGAAACTCCATCACCATCCTTAATCTATTTCTTGCCTGATCTCGCATGGCATTGATTGAACAATAGTAATTAGAGTCAAATTTTTTTCTGTAATTTTAATGTATGTTTCCAGCAATATTAAAAAGCTGTTAATGCAACTTTATTATGTAATTTTTCTAGGGCGTGTCCTCATTTTGCTTTGCACCAAATAAACAAACAAGCCAAGAACAACATGGACTTATAATTACGAGCCAACTTTTCAAAACGAGTGGCAATACCA